>JBGMRM010000202.1:0-4614 GCA_048061415.1 Gammaproteobacteria bacterium
TGGTAAGTACATAATTTTTCCCGTCATCTTAAACCTGAACCTGTGACTCCATTGCCTCGCATTGAAGTCACGGATTCAGCCTAAAGTTGAAATGATGACTGATTGAAATAGTGCCGTCCAGATCGGATGTTACTTATTTCATCGAGCAATGCCTGGAATTCATCGGTATTATCGACCAGATCTATGGATTGTGTGTTCACGGTAAGCAGGGGGCTTTGATCGTAGTCGTAAAAGAAACGCGTGTAAGATTCGCACAGTCGGTTCAGGTAATCACTACGAATATGTTGTTCGTAGCCGATGCCCCGCCTAGAAATTCGCGCGCGTAAAACCTCCGCGGGCGCCTGCAGGTAAATCACCAGATCCGGACGGGGTGCGTCAACCGTCATATGCTGGTAGATTTTATCGTAGAGTATCAATTCGTCGTTATTCAGGGTTAGCTCGGCGAATAAACGGTCCTTCTCGATCATAAAATCGGCTACATACGAACTCTGGAACAGGTCACTCTGGCGAAAATTCTGTACCTGCTGCGCACGTTGCAACAGGAAAAATAATTGCGTTGATAACGCGAACTGACGCGGGTTTCGGTAAAACTGACCGATGAAGGGATTATCTTCGGCTCTTTCCAGCAACAGGTCGCTACCGAAGGTATCCGCCAGTTTTTGCACCAGGCTGGTTTTGCCGACGCCGATGGGACCCTCCACAACGATATATCGGTGCTGGTTTGGCATTGCGGATTCAGGCGTCAATTTTGCTGATCTCGATTGCGGGGGCCCGGTCTATCAAATCCTGCAGGCCACCCAGGCCAGGAATATCGATATCGCCGGTAATTTCCAGTAAAGGCTGTAATACAAACAAACGTTTGGCCATTCCCGGATGCGGCACCGTCAGGTGGCTGTCGTCGATCGATTGATTGCCGTAGAGAATGATATCCAGATCGAGCGTACGCGGCCCCCATTTAAGCGCTGGATCTCGCCGCCGATAAAAAGCGTCTTCGATGGACTGCAACTCCAGTAACAGGGTGGTTGGTGGCAGGCTGGTTTCGAGGCCGGCGACCGCGTTGATATAATCATCCTGGGGAATGTCGCCTAGCGGCTCGGACTGGTATAAAGATGAATGCCTGGTCACTTCGCTGTTTGAAATATGATCGAGGCAGGCAATTGCATCGCGTACTATCGATACTGGATCGCCCTGGTTACTGCCGATTCCGACATAGGCAAGTGCTTTATTCATTCGATTGTCTATAGAGTACCGGTTCAGTTTGCCTGTCTCTTGCGCACCGGACGATTTCTACGGGGTTCGTGCCGAGTGTGGTGTTTATCAGGAACCTGGTGGGATTGCTGGAAATCGGTCCACCAAAGGCACAGTTTGGTGGGTACCAGACCGACCATCGACTGGATGCACATAAAATCGTAGGCTGCACGGAACCAGGGATGGGCGCTCAAACGATTGGGCTGCTTACCTTTTATACGCTCGAATTTGGGTTGAGCGACCCAGATATCCCGGGCCATCTGGCTGAATCGTCTGGGAATCGCTATGTGTTTCAGTTGCTGACCCATGACCTCGCTGCCAGCCTGTGACAGGGCAGGAATTAATTTCAACTGATCCGATTCCAAGACGGTCGCGCGTTGGTGTACCGCTGGCCACAGTAGTATGGCAAAGATAAATGCCGGGGAAACATGCTGCTCACTATTGACGCGTGCATCGGTATTGACCAGCGCCTGATCGATAAAATCGAGCATCGCTTCGACGGGTTCCTCGCGCAGTATTTCATCGAGGGCCGGAAACAGGTATTGCAGCAGCTCATAATGTCGCAGCAACTCGAATACACGCGTCGCCTTGCCCGAATGAAACAGTTTTAAGACTTCATCGAATAGTCTCGCCGCGGGAATGTCGCGTAGCAAATACCCACAATCGAATATGGCGCTGGCTGTTTCCTGTTCAATATCAAATTCGAGTTTCGCCGCAAATCGTACCGCGCGCAGCATGCGCACCGGGTCTTCCTGGTATCGAGTATTGGGGTCCCCAATCAGGCGCAGGGAGCGCGATTCGATATCGGCGAGTCCATGCGTGTAATCGAGGATCGAATAGTTCTCTATATCGTAGTAAAGCGCGTTGACGGTGAAATCCCGCCGTATGGCATCGTCTTCTATATCGCCAAAGGTATTATCGCGCAGTATTCGACCCTCGGCATTTAGCTCGGTGCGCGGCGAGTCGGCGCTATGGCTGCGAAACGTCGCCACTTCGATAACTTCGCGTCCAAATCGAATATGCACGAGTCGAAACCGGCGTCCGATAATCCGGCTGTTTCTGAAAAGCGCGCGTACCTGTTCGGGCGTGCAATCGGTCGCAATATCGAAATCTTTGGGTTGTTTTTTTAGCAATAGATCACGAACTCCCCCACCAACCAGACAAGCCCGGTAGCCGGAACTAGTCAGACGATACAAAACCTTGAGCGCAGATTTCGATATCGATTTACGTGATATGTTGTGTTGATCTCTGGGGATTATCGTTAATTTGCCTGGATTAGCCTCTTTTTTGTTCACCGGGTCGAATTAAGCTTTCAGAATGGGCTCATCATACCATTTCGTTAACTGAAAGTAGCGTGTAGGGTCGAATTTATTGTGCGCCGTGAAAAGGCGCGTTTTCTCAGTGGGTGCGAATCCCACCCGGCAATTATCGCTTCAGCCGGTAGTAATCGGAGCGGTCGTGGAGGTAACGAAGCGGCCGAAGCCTCCGGTGTAGAGGGTCATTCAGTGACCTGGCGATCATGCAGGCCGTAACGAGTAGTGAACGCTGAGCAGGCCTCGAAAATACCGATACGGAAGCCGACCCACCGGTGAATTGGGGAAGGCTGCGATGGCTGGGGAAGTAAGCGATACAGGCACCCAGCGATTCCGTCGGGGTAGTGGCGACAGCATGCATGAAAGAGGGGAGACGACGCAACACGGGAAGCCCACGATAGCGCTATGGTGTGCATAGCAACAGGTCGTCCGTGAGGGCAAGGCCTGGCAACGGTGGGTGGCGGGAGGCTCGTAGTACTGATGAAGCCGGGTAACGCCGGTGGAGGGAAGGGGCCTCAGTTCAAGGGTAGTGTTGGAAGAAGAGAGGTAGAGGGGATTGGCATGAGCCTGCAAACTCCAGAAAAGGTACAGAAACTTCAGAAAGCACTTCATGCGAAAGCGAAGGGCTCGCCGGACTTTCGATTTTACCTGTTGTACGACAAGCTATACCGGGAGGATATCCTCGACTACGCCTGGCGACTGACTCGCAGCAATGGAGGCAAGCCGGGCGTAGACGGAGAAGACTTTGCGGATATTGAGTCGTACGGGGTAGACCGATGGTTGGGCGAACTGGCGCAAGCACTAAGAGAGAAGGACTACCGGGCAAGCCCGGTACGTCGGGTTTATATTCCCAAGGCGAATGGCAAGCAGCGCCCACTGGGCATACCCACGATCCGGGACCGGGTGGTACAGACGGCGGCAATGTTGATACTGACGCCGATATTTGAACCGGATCTGGCCTCGGAACAGTATGCCTACCGGGCAGGCCGCAGTGCGCAGGATGCAGTACGACATGTGCATCAGCTGCTCAATACAGGCCATACGGAAGTGATCGATGCAGACCTGTCAGGGTACTTCGACAGCATCCCCCATGCAGAGTTAATGAGCAGTGTGGCGCGTCGCATCAGCGACCGATCCATGCTGGCATTGATCAAGCAATGGCTGGTGATGCCGGTTGAAGAAGAGGATGGGCGTGGGGGCAGGAAGCGCACCACACAGGCGAAGGACAAGAAGATCGGCATACCCCAAGGTGCACCGATCTCGCCGTTGCTGAGTAATCTGTATATGCGCCGATTCTTATTGGGCTGGAAAGCGTTGGGAGTGGAAGCGCGCCTACAGGCGCGAATAGTCAACTATGCCGATGATTTTGTCATCTGCTGTCAAGGGACAGGCGATCAGGCGATGGAGGCCATGCGCCAGATGATGGGCAAGCTGAAGTTGACCGTCAACGAAGAAAAGACCCGTCGATGTCAGATACTGGTGTCGGACTTTGACTTTTTGGGCTACAGCTTTGGGCGATGTTACTCGGCGAAGACGGGACGATCCTATCTAGGAACCCGGCCCTCGAAGCAGAGCATCAAACGAGTGTGCCGTGAGCTTAGCGAGCTGACCAGCGGCCGATGGGTGCTACTGAGCGCCGATGATAGAGTGGCAAGACTGAATCGCCTGTTGGTGGGATGGTCAAACTACTTCTGTCTGGGCCCTGTTAGTAAAGCCTATCGGGCAGTGGATAAGCACGCGAGTAAGCGGCTACGCCAGTGGTTATGTCAGAAGCACCAACGACCGGGTCAGGGTACCGCACGCTACCCTGATGCGTATCTCTATGACACCATGGGGCTACAGCGGTTGTCGGTGCGTACGCATGACCTTCCATGGGCGAAGGCATGACACCTTGTCCGAGCGCCGGATGCGGGAGAGCCGCACGTCCGGTGCGACGAGCGGTGACTGGAAACGGGGTTATGGTCTGGACTGAGGCACCAGTGCTTGCGCGAAAGCGACTGGTAACTGTCACTCCCCAGACCTGTGGCCACCGCGCCAGTCATCGACTCTACCG
>JBGMRM010000203.1:0-4593 GCA_048061415.1 Gammaproteobacteria bacterium
CGACCACATCGCCAGTAGCCAGGGTATCGAAGTTGAGCCCACCATCGTATCTGGTATCTGCATTCACCAGTACCTGTTGAGCCAGGACGATTAAAGTTTTCTGCGTGGGGTCGACAGGGTCGGGGATTATACTGGAAATCGGCCCCTTGAGTTCATTTTCGTAAACTATGCTGGATGCCGTCCCTGAAATGTGGCCGGGATCAATACTACCCTTAACGGTCACGATCATGCCGACGCGCAGATCGGATTCATTCGCATTTTCGTCATCGTCGACGACCATGTCGGCACTTCCAGTTTCATACTTGATGCCATTCAGATAGACGCTGCCGAAACCGGTGATAACACCACGGCTAGCGGCATTACTAGTCTCGCCAGATGATGAACTGCTGCCGCATCCAGCCAGCACCAGCGCGAATGTCAGCAGTCCTATGATCATTACAAATTTAACGGGTGAGAGATCTTTCATTGTGTGCTCCACGGTATCCTGGTTTGTCGATAATTTGGGATTATATTCCCAAATATAAAATAATGCCAGTTAATTCCTCAATAAATGGCTTATTTTCTTTTGGGGTAACTGTGGCTTTTACGGTCTCTGTTGGCGGTAGCGGATAGAAACAGGCCTTGAATGTTAGCCGATTAGGCTATCCATGGAGTCGGTGCAGCGTATATAGCCAGGGCTTTTGATGAGTCCAGATAACACCCTGATAACGTGTCGGTAGCGCTCTTTAATATGCCTCGAACGAAGTGCTAGGTTGGGCGTTCGATGGCCTGCAATTTAATGCTGAGCTGTTCAGGGCCTCGAAATACACTGACCTCGATGATTGCTCCCGGGTTGTAATGAGTAATTTTTCCCAGCAGATCGCGCACACTGGCAATCGGTTTACCATTAACCGCAACGACTATGTCACCGGCTCTTATACCTGCCCTGTCGGCGGGGCTGTTGACGAAAACACCTACGATTAGCGCACCCTGAATGTTAGGGTCGCCGGTGGCCAGCGCTGCACGCGCGTTTATTGCGGCGCCTTCCACGCCAATCCAGCCCCGGGTTACCTTTCCCTGAGTGATGATTTGCTCCATGACATCCTGCGCGATCGAAACCGGAATCGCGAAGCCTATTCCCTGGGAGCCGCCTGTCTGGCTGAAAATTGCGCTATTGATACCGATTAATTGCCCGCGCGCATTGACCAGTGCGCCGCCGGAATTGCCTGGATTAATCGCGGCATCTGTCTGAATAAAATTTTCGATGGTATTCAATCCTATGCGATTTCTACCGGTGGCGCTGATGATACCCATGGTAACCGTTTGACCCACGTTGAGTGGGTTGCCGATAGCGAGTACCACGTCGCCGACCCGAAGCGGTTGATTTTCTGCTATCTGGATTTCAGTCAATCCGGTAATAGGAATTTGCAGGATAGCGAGATCGGTCTCCTTGTCTTCCCCGATCAAAATTGCCTGGCTTCCGCGACCGTCGGGCAGGGCAATCATAATTTCGTCGGCGCCATCGATCACGTGCTGGTTAGTAATGATGTAGCCCTTCGAACTGATGATGACGCCTGAACCGAGGCTGGTTTCAAGCCTGCTGCGTTCGCGACGTCTTAATTGATTGCCAAATAGCTGGTTGAAAATAGGATCGTTAAATAGTGGGTGGGTTTTTTGTTTGACCAGTTTTGTGGTATAGATAGTCACCACTGAAGTAAAAGAGGCTTCTACGGCGTCGGCGTAGGAAGATACCGGAGACCTCGCCTCAGAACCTGACAGAGCCCTGGATTGTTCTGTTCGTGGTGAAGCCAGAAAATCCACGATATCGGAACGAGTCTGATCCGATTGCCAGATCAGGTAGATCACTGCAAGGCCGATCCCGATCAGAGTGAACTGGAATAAAAAGCTGGCGGCTTTGATTAGTTTCATGCGGGAATAGTATCATAAGAGGCACTTGATTCAGGACTGAGAGATGCAAATAAATCAACTCTGCGACTTTTGTAACGATTATCTTAAGGTGGCCGAATTCGATGACTATTGCCCCAATGGCCTGCAGGTCGAAAGCACCGGCGAAGTCAGGCATATTGTCGCAGGGGTTAGCGCGAGCCTCGATTTGATCGAAGCGGCGGTCGAGGCCAAAGCCGATACCATTCTGGTCCACCATGGGTACTTCTGGAAAGGGGAGGCGCAGCCGCTGACGGGTTTCAAGGGCAGGCGGATCAGGGCGTTGATTAAAAATGATATCAACCTGTTCGCCTTTCATTTGCCGCTCGATGCCCACCCGCAGGTGGGTAATAACGTGCAACTCGCCAGGGTAATGGGTTGGGAAATACAGGACAGTTTTGGCAGTGTAGGGTTACACGATATCGTATTGAGTGGGAGGCTTAAGTCGGCTATGACGCTGGACGAATTATCCGCGTCGATTGCCGACAGGCTGGATACCCGGCCTTTAGCCATCGGCGCAGGTGATCGGCCGGTGAATACTATCGCCTGGTGTACCGGCGCCGCGCAGAGTTATATCGACCAGGCCGCCGAGCGGGGTGTCGATGCCTTTATCAGTGGTGAAGTGTCGGAACATACTTTCCACTATGCAAAGGAGGTGGGTATTCATTACATTGCGGCGGGGCATCATGCCACCGAGCGGTATGGTGTGCAGGCGCTCGCTGCTTTAATCGCCGAACGATTCGATGTCCGCCAGCAATTTATCGATATTCCCAATCCGGTATGATTCTACTCGACGAAAAACTGAATTTAAGCTATGCTAGCGGCCGTTTTTTATGTCTGGAATAAAGGCCTGTTATTCCAGGATTTCTATCATAACGCGGAGATAGATAATAATGCCTTCTGTAGATGCAGATAATAATCGTAGGCGCTTTCTGACCGTAGCGACAGCGGTGGTTGGGGCGTTCGGCACCGCAGCAGTAGCGGTTCCATTTGTTAAAAGCTGGAGTCCCAGTGCGCGGGCTAAATCGGCCGGCGCTCCGGTTAAAGCGGATATCAGTAAAATTGAGCTGGGACAACAGATTATTATCAAATGGCAGGGCAAGCCGGTTTGGGTAGTCCGGCGGGACCAGGAAGCCCTCGCCACGCTTTCTAAAGTAGTCGATAAGTTACGCGATGTGGATTCTGACGAGAGTATCCAGCCCGATTACACCAAAAATAAGCAACGTTCGATCAAACCGGAATATTTAATCATGGTGGGCATTTGTACCCACCTCGGGTGTTCGCCCAACTATCGTCCCGAGATTACGCCTGATTTTATGGGTGGTTTCTTTTGCCCCTGTCATGGATCGAAGTTTGACTTTGCCGGTCGCGTCTACACCGGCGTACCCGCGCCTACGAATTTGACGATTCCCCCGCATTATTACATCGATGACGGCCTGATTTTCATTGGTGAGGACGGAGTAGCATAAATGAGCGATAAATCATCTGACAAGGGTTTGATGGGCTGGATCGATGCCCGCTTCCCGATGACCAAAATGTGGGAAGAACACCTGTCAAAATACTACGCCCCGAAAAATTTTAACTTCTGGTATTTCTTTGGATCACTGGCGCTGCTGATACTGGTAATGCAGATTGTGACCGGCATCTTCCTGACCATGTTTTACAAGCCCGATGCTGAACTGGCTTTCGCTTCGGTCGAGTTCATCATGCGCGATGTCGACTGGGGCTGGCTGATTCGTTACCTGCATTCGACGGGCGCCTCGGCATTTTTTATCGTGGTTTACCTGCACATGTTTCGCGGGTTAATGTATGGCTCGTATCAAAAGCCACGTGAATTAATCTGGCTGTTTGGCATGTTTATATATGTTGCGTTGATGGCCGAAGGCTTTATGGGCTACCTGTTGCCCTGGGGTCAACTGTCGTATTGGGGTGCGCAGGTAATTATCTCTCTGTTTGGTGCAATTCCCGTGGTAGGTGATGAACTGACCCTGTGGATTCGTGGTGATTTTGTGGTAGCGGATGCCACCTTGAATCGATTCTTTGCCTTGCATGTGGTCGCGGTGCCACTGGTTCTGTTGGCGCTCGTTGTGATGCATATTTTAGCCTTACATGAAGTCGGTTCGAATAACCCCGACGGGGTCGAGATCAAGAAGCACAAGGATGAAAATGGTATCCCACTCGATGGCATCCCGTTCCATCCCTATTACACTGTCAAGGATATCGTTGGTGTCGTCGTGTTTCTGATCCTGTTTAGCGCGGCAGTATTCTTCATGCCGGAAATGGGCGGGTATTTCCTCGAGTACGCGAATTTCGAGGTGGCCGATCCATTTACCACACCGGCAGAAATAGCGCCTGTCTGGTATTTCACGCCGTTTTACGCAATCTTGCGTGCAATACCGCACAAATTATCGGGTGTAACCGCCATGTTTTCGTCGATAGCCATATTATTTTTTCTGCCCTGGATCGACCGCGGGAAGGTACATTCGATTCGCTATCGCAGTGGCGCAATAAAATGGCTACTGGCGATGCTGGTTATCAGCTTTCTCGGCCTCGGTTACCTCGGTGCTTTACCTACCACGGATACGCGCATATTTTTCGCGCGCCTGTTTAGCGTTGGATATTTCGGATATTTTATTGGAATCTGGTGGGTCAGTAAGAACGAGCGTACCC
>JBGMRM010000204.1:0-4589 GCA_048061415.1 Gammaproteobacteria bacterium
ATCGCCTGGAATTCCCTGCTGAACCCGTCTGAACCAGCAATTTTGGCCTGAATCCAGCGTGCCAGTAGCATAATCGAGATCACCAGCATATAGGCGAAAGAACCGAGAGATAGCACCATCCAGTGGATAAATATCGGCAAATTTTCGAGCATTCCTGCCTGGCCGTACGGCATACTCTCCTGCATTTGTTCGCCGGCGGCCTCGACCTGCTGTACCCACTCCGCCTCGATTTCGGGCCAGATTAAATACTGTGCGCCTATGCCTATTCCCGCCAGCACTACACCGGCCAACAGCATCGCCGCCAGCGAATTCGTGGTTCTCAACGATTGCGCCAGAATAACAATCGGTAACCATTGCGCCAGCCCGACCGAAATACCGAGCGCTGGTTCTTTCAGGACGATGGTGGCGACCAGGGTAATGCCGATAATCGCTACCGAAATAGCCTTGAGGCCGGAAACCGAGCCCTGCGTTAAAATGATCAACCCGACCAGGATAGCGGCCACCAGCACCAGGGTCGACGATATCATCAGGCTGAGAAGCGCGTTTGTGGAAATCAGCGGGAAAAATACCCCCGCGGTTACCAGCACCCCGACGATCGTCGCTGCGTGGTATGGCCCCCTTAATGCATATTTTGCCAGCGTCAACATCTGGACAGGTCCCTTTTCCTACCCGACGGAATTCATCGCTACTTGAGCTTGTGTTGATCGGTATAAGGTAACAGTGACAAAAACCGGGCGCGCTTGATCGCCGTTGCCAGTTGCCGCTGGTACCTGGCTTTGGTGCCGGTCACCCGGCTCGGGACGATCTTCCCGGTTTCGGTAATATACTCTTTCAGCGTCTCCAGATCCTTGTAGTCGATATAATCGATACCTTCGGCGGTAAATTTGCAAAAACGCTTACGACGGAAATAACGTGACATGATTATTTCTCTCCCTCTTCGGTAGTTTCGACTGCTTCAATTTCTTCGGACTCAGTTTCTTCGGGAACTATTTCTTCCTGCCCGACCTCTGCTTCGATACTCTTTGCTTCGACGCTGTCTGCCGCGGAGCTTTCGGCTTCGACATTTTCTGCTTCAACGCTCTTTGCTTCGGCGTTCTCGGCTTCGGCGTTTTCCGCTTCAACGTTTTCTGCTGCGGCGCTCTTTGCTTCGGCGTTCTCCGCTTCGATGTTTTCTACTTCGATGTTTTCTACTTCGACTTTTTCTACTTCGACTTTTTCTGCTTCGACTTTTTCTACTTCGACTTTTTCTGCTTCGACTTTTTCTGCTTCGACACTCTCAGATTCAGGCTTTGGAGCAGGCTTTCGATCGGTCGTCTTGGCCGACTCTTCGCGTTCCACTTCGATCATCATCGCCGATTTCTCGGTATTCGCCTTTTTGCAACTCAGCGTCAGATGACGCAGCACCGCATCGTTGAATCGAAAGGCGCTTTCGAGTTCGTCCAGGATTTCCTGCGAACACTCGATGTTCAGTAACACATAGTGCGCCTTGTGTATTTTCTTGATCGGGAATTCGAGCTGACGGCGACCCCAGTCTTCTTCACGGTGGATTTCTCCGCCGGAACCGGTGATTATGGCGCGATAGCGTTCCACCATCGCGGGTACCTGCTCACTCTGGTCAGGGTGGACCAGAAACACAATTTCATAATGTCTCATACTGCTCCCTTTGGGATAAGAGCCCCCAGAAACTTAAGTCTGTGGAGCAAGGAGTTTGGCGTTCACGTGCTGGCAAACCGGAACAGGCTGGCCAGAACGGTCTTCGCACCTGGAAAGGCGCGGATTCTACCGGAGCCTAAGCCTGGCTGCAAGCCATTCTTGAGCGCATTACCTCGTACAGGCAAACCCCGGTGGCCACCGATACGTTGAGGCTTTCTACCCGGCCCAGCATCGGTAATTTAATCAAATAATCGCATTGCTCGCGGGTTAGCCGCCGCAAGCCTTCGCCCTCCGCCCCCATCACCAAAGCGAGTGGCAAGCAATAGTCGAAATCGTATAACTCCGCGTCGGCTTCGCCACCGGTGCCGTATATCCACACACCCGCCTGCTTTAACTGCTTCAGGCTACGCGCGATGTTAGTCACCGGTAGCAGCGGTACCGATTCAGCACCCCCTGCAGCCACCTTCCTGACCGTGGCATTGAGGCCGACCGCCCGGTCTTTGGGGATGATAACCGCATCGACGCCGGCGGCATCAGCGGTGCGCAGGCAGGCGCCGAGATTATGCGGGTCCTGGATGCCATCGAGCACCAGAAACAGCGAGCGCTGATGTATCCCGGCCAGACACTGCTCGAAACTTTGCACACTGGCCTCGGCATCGGCGATTTGCAGCACACAACCCTGGTGTTTTTCGGTTCCCACCAACCTGGCGAGTTGATCGCGTGAATCGAAACGCACCGGGAGTTTATTTTTCCTGGCGAGCGCTATCACGGACAGCAGCCGCTGATTTCTGCCTTCGGTGCAAATCAGCGCCTGGCACGCCCCGGGAGAATGCTGCAGCAATTTTGTCACCGCATGAAATCCACAGGCGTAGGAGGCGTTCATCGTGGTTTTTTACTTTTCGGTCTTTTGCGCGGCGATCGGCTGTCTTTTTTGGCTTTCTTTTTCGCCTGGCTAATTTTTTTTGTCCTCGACTTTTTACTCGCGACGGCTTTAGAGTCGAGGCTTGCAACCAGGTCGAAATCGATCTTGCGTCCTTCCATATCGACTCTAGCTACTTCTACCTGAAGGCGGTCGCCGAGCTGGTAGCTACGCTTCGTCATTTCACCGACCAGCCGGTGCCTGACCGGGTCGAACTGGTAATAGTCTCGCTTTAATGCGGTGACGTGCACCAGGCCATCGATCATCAGGTCCTCGAGCTGCACAAACAGGCCGAAGCTGGTGACCCCGGTCACTATGCCGCCGAATTGCCGGCCGATGTGTTTTTGCAGGTATTCGCACTTCAGCCAGTCGCCCGCGTCGCGGCTCGCATCGTCGGCACGGCGCTCAAAACGCGAGCAACTCTCCCCGAGGGCGGCAACGCGCGCCAGATCGTACTCGAAGCTATCCCGCTTACCCTGTCGAATCCAGTGTTTGATGCCCCGGTGAACGAGCAGGTCCGGGTAACGTCGAATCGGCGATGTAAAGTGGGCATAATCTTGTAGCGCCAGGCCAAAATGCCCGGTTTTGCTATCGGGGCTGTAACTCGCCTGCAACAACGAGCGCAGAATGACGGTTTGTATCATCGCAAATTCGGGCCGATGTTTGATTTGCTCGATAATAGTGGCATAGTCTTTTGGGCCCGGCTTTTCGGTATTCAGCGAAATGCCAAAGCCTGACAGGAATTCAGCCAGATTCGGCAGCTTGTCGGAATTCGGCCCTTCGTGGACCCGGTAAAGCGTCGGTATGCGTTGTTTTTTCAGCAGCTTTGCCGCACAAATATTAGCGGCGATCATGCATTCTTCGATCAATTTGTGCGCTTCGGTGCGCTGGCTCGGTTCGATGCTTTCTATCTTGCGTTGATCGTTGTATTTAAACACCACTTCGCTGGTTTCAAATTCGATCGCATGGCGCTTCCTGCGCGCCTTCGCGAGTGCCCTGTAAACCTGAGCTATACTATCCAGTTCTTTTTGGAGCGCCCTGATCTCGGGCCGGGCTTTCCTGCCGCTTTCAAAAATGGCGGCCGCCACATCCTCGTAGATGAGTCGTGCGTGCGAATGAATCACAGCCTCAAAAAACTGATAGTTCATAATCGTGCCCCGATGGTTGATTTCCATCGCGCAAACGAGGCACAGCCGATCCACTTTCGGGTTGAGCGAACACAGGCCATTCGATAGTACTTCCGGCAACATCGGCACGACTTCGCCGGGGAAATAGACCGAAGTACCGCGCCGGGTAGCCTCCTGATCGAGCGCCGAACCTATAGCCACATAGTGCGCCACATCGGCTATCGCAACATGCAGCAGGAAGCCCTTCTCACGGCTTTCGCAATAAACCGCATCGTCGAAATCCCGCGCATCTGCACCATCGATGGTGACGAACGGCAGTTTTCGCAGGTCTTTACGATTTTTCTTATCCGCTTTGGCTACCTGAGCGCTGAAGGCCTTTATTTCCCGCAGTACCGGCTCATCCCACTGGTGCGGGATACCATGGGCGTTGAGTGCGATCGTGACTTCCATGCCGGGCGCATTATCCTGACCCAGTACGGATTCGATAACGCCGATGGTTTGCGCGTGCTGGGTCGGGTATTCGGTAATACGTACCACCACAATGTCGCCCGTTTTGGCCGCGTGGCCGACGTCTCGATTGATCAAAATATCGTGCGGTAAACGCTTATCGTCCGGCAGTACAAATTCGATACCACTTTCCCGGTAAAACCGTCCGACCACACTCTGGTGTGCGCGTTCGAGTACCGTGACGAGCGCGCCTTCGCGGCGATCGCGGCGGGCGTCGAAATTTTCGATCTTGACCGCTGCCCTGTCGCCATTCATGAGCCGGCGCATTTGACGTTCAGGCAGGAAAATGTCCTTACCGCCAGTTTCCGGGGTTAAAAAACCGAAGCCGTCCGGGTGGGTTTGCACCGTGCCCCTGACCAGATCCATATGGTCGAAACTGAGAT
>JBGMRM010000205.1:0-4585 GCA_048061415.1 Gammaproteobacteria bacterium
GGGGCGGCGAAATCTGATGATCCCGGAGCGGAACTTAAAAAGTTGCTTGAAGTCGTTGATTTGATGGCAATAAATTTTGAATATTTTTGGTTATCCTGCAGTTTAACAGTTTTGATCCGCCACTGATGACCTGAGGAAATTAAGGGTAATTTTAGGCCTCAGAAAAACCAATAGTAGACCTTCAATCATGCTCTTCGATCCAGGCCATTTGAATCGCTTCCAGTATTTTTTCATTCGACCTTTCCGGCTCGTCGTCGAAGTCATCCAGTTCACACACCCAGGTGTGCAAATCGGTGAAGCGGATATATTGAGGGTCGACATCGCTATGAATTTCCGATAATTCGAGCGCTATTTCAAAGGTGTCTGTCCACTTCAAGCTCATATCTATATCCTCTATTTCATCGATATTAATGACTTTCCGACACCATGTTAATCGTGTATTTAGGTATCTCTATTACCAGTGGCTCGTCACCGACAATCGCCTGGCAACTTAGCCTCGATTCCATATCGAGCCCCCATGCCCTGTCGAGATAATCGTCCTCGTCTTCACTCGCTTCTTCGAGCGTATCGAAACCTTCACGAATGTGAACATGACAGGTTGTGCAGGCGCATGATTTTTCGCAGGCATGTTCAATTTCTATACCGTTGTTGAGCAGAGCATCGCAGAGGCTGATACCGGGCTCGGCATTGATCACTGCGCCGTCGGGGCAGATTTCCTCATGTGGCAGGATGATTATTTCGGTCACTATAGATCAACCTCGTCTACCTGCTTGCCCGTAAGCATCTGCTGAACACTGGTATTCATACGCCTGGCAACGTAGGTCTCGCTTACTTTTTCCAAAGCCTTGATCGATTTTTTCAATGTATCGGCGCAGGCTGTATCGATCATACTTTCCAGTCGATCTCTAGCCTGGCGGATGTTGCCCAGCTCTGAATCACTGAGCAGCGAGGCGCCATCGATGGCTAAAGCGGCGTCGATGGCCTCTATCACCCGTCTGGCTTCCACTTGCTGCTCCCTGAGCATTCTCGTGGATACATCCCCAGTAGCATGATCCATCGAGTCTCTTAACATGGACTCGATTTCGCTGTCGGTTAAACCGTAGGACGGCTTCACCACGATATCCGCCCTGACGCCACTGGCTGTTTCCTCGGCCCTGACCGACATCAGTCCGTCGGCGTCTACCTGGTAGTCAACCCGAATTCGGGCAGCACCGGCAACCATCGGTGGAAACCCCCGTAGTTCGAATCTGGCTAAAGATCGGCAATCCGTAACCAGTTCTCTTTCTCCCTGTAGAACGTGAATTGAAATCGAAGTCTGACCGTCCTTGAAGGTCGTAAACTCCTGTGCTCTGGATACCGGAATGGGCGTATTACGGTTGATTATTTTCTCACTCAGCCCCCCCATGGTTTCGATACCAAGCGATAACGGCAGCACATCGAGTAACAGCATCTCTTCGTCGGGTCGATTACCCGCCAGCACGTTCGCCTGAATCGCGGCGCCTATGGCAACCACCCGATCCGGGTCGAGGTCGGCCATGGGCTCGCGTTCGAAAAACTCACCGACCATCTGATAGACTTTTGGAACCCGGGTCGAGCCCCCAACCATCACAACATCGCTGATTTGCAGTTTATCAATATTCGCGTCACTCAATACACGACGGCATGACTTCAAGGTTTTTTTAACCAGTGGTACAATTAATTCATCCATTTGTTCGCGCGTAATTTCACCCCGCCAGCGATGCTCGTCATGCTCGATATTGACTTCAGCAACATCGTTTGAAGTGAGATGCTCCTTGGCCGCCCTGGCGGCTATCAGTATCTTTCGCGCCAGTACCGCGCCGATGTCTTCGAAGCCTGCCTGCAATATCATCCATTCGCCCAGGGCGTGGTCCATGTCATCACCACCCAGGGCGCTATCGCCACCGGTGGCCAATACTTCGAACACACCCTTGTTTAAACGCAACATAGAAATGTCGAAGGTACCACCACCGAGGTCGTATACCGCGATGATGCCATCGTTTTTCTGCTCCATACCGTAGGCTACCGCCGCTGCGGTTGGCTCGTTGAGCAGGCGAAACACATTCAAATTAGCGAGTCTGGCGGCATCCCGGGTAGCCTGGCGCTGGGCATCATCGAAGTAGGCGGGGACGGTAATCACCACGCCGGACAAATCGTCGTTTAGCGATTGCCGGGCGCGCGTGGCCAGGGCCTTTAATATTTCTGCAGAAACTTCTACCGCACTGACCAGGCCCGCGGAAGTCTGTAATCTGGGTACATTTGGATTGGTATCGGTTTCGAACCGATAGAGCATGCTCTCACCCAGGCGCCCGATGTCTTCGATACCCCGGCCCATTAATCTTTTTACCGAATAAATCGTATTGAGCGGGTCGCCTGCCTGCATTTGCCGCGCTGCCTCACCTGTTAAAATTTTATCCTTGCCCAGGTAAACGATCGAGGGGAGTAAATGCCGACCGGCCGCATCTGGCAAGGTCACTGCTTCGCCATTGCGTACCGTCGCGACCAGTGAATTGGTTGTGCCCAAATCGATACCGGCCGAATAACGGTGCTGATGGGGAACCGTTGATTGTCCGGGTTCGGATATTTGTAAAAGCGCCATGTTATCGGGGTACCGTTAGTCGGAATCTTCTTCGAATTCGAATTGAAATTCGATTAGCTGGTCCAGCACTCGTTGGATAAATTGCATCTTGCGACTACTTTGCCGAGCCGCATTTAAATCTCCCTGGTCGAAGCAGGATTTAAACTCGGCACTGTATCCCTGTTCCTTCAACCGTAGCTTTGCAACAATATGTTCACAACATTCAAGCGGGTCCGGGTTGGTATGGCACTCGTCCATCTCTTCTCTAAAACCGATTTGTTCCATCAGAAATTCGGTATCCGCGGTAGTTTTCGACTCGTCGGACATATCGACACCCTTGACCTGGAGCATATAACGCGCCCTTTCGACTGGATTCGACAGGGTTTCATAGGCCTGGTTGATCCAGGCAGCCTGTTGAACCGAAAGTCGTCTTTCCTCGTCGCTGGTATTGACGAATCGATCAGGGTGGAACGTTGACTGTAAGCGTTGCTGTTTTGAGTGTAATTTCTCGGCGTCGATATCGAAGCTTAAATCCAGACCAAAAAGCGTGAAATAGTCCTGCTTCAGATCCAGTGTCTGCATTTTGTACATCTACATCGAATCATCTTAAATGGTAAAGCTTTCGCCACAACCACACTCGTCTTTGGCATTGGGGTTTTTGAATTGAAATCCCTCGTTCAATCCGACGCGGGCAAAATCGACTTCGGTGCCATCCAGGAAAACCAGGCTCTTTCGATCCACCACAATCTTGACGCCCCGGGATTCAAATACCTCGTCTTCGCTTTGTAGCTCGTCGACAAACTCAATCACATAGGCCAGACCCGAGCAACCCGTGGTCTTGACCCCGAGGCGCAGGCCAATGCCCTTGCCCCGATTAGCAATAAAATGCTGAACCCTTGTCGCGGCAACCTCTGTTAACTCAATCGCCATGCATAAACCTCCATCAAACCGCCGCCTGGCGGATTACGGCTGGTAGCCCGTTAATCAATTCCTGCAACCTGGCCACCAGCGCTTCGACTTCGTGCAGTGTATTGTTCGATCCAAAACTCACTCGTACGGCATTCAATGCCAGGTTATCGTCTATACCCATCGCCTTCAACACATGACTCGGACTGGTGACTTCGCTATGGCAGGCCGAACCACTGGACAGTGCAAACCCCGCTCTATCCAGTTCCATTAACAATGTCTCTCCGTGGTAGTAGGGCAATGAAAAGTAGGTAGTATTGGGCAGGCGCTCTGCATCACGTCCAAAAATCACGACACCGGGAATCGCCATCAGCCTGGCCTCTAGCACCTCTCTTAAATGTATTAGATGCTGGCTTTTTTGTCGCATTTCAAGCACCGCGAGTTGGGCCGCTTTACCCAGGCCAACAATCATCGCAACATTTTCGGTGCCGGCTCGGCGATACTTTTCCTGCCCGCCCCCACTAATCAGGACATTGCGGGGATTCCTGTTTACGACCAGGGCGCCAATGCCCTGCGGAGCCTGCAATTTATGCCCCGACAAGCTTAGGGCATCGACTCCTAACTGCGCCATATCGACCGGTATCTTACCCAATGCCTGGATAGCATCGGTATGCACAAGACATGATTTGGAATCGACCAGTTCTCCAAGTTCTTTAACCGGCTGGATAACGCCGGTTTCATTATTCGCCAGTACTACAGACATTATTTGCGGATTGATTCCCTCCAACACCGCGCGCGCAGCGTCTAAATCGACCCGCCCATCCGTGTTTACCCCGAGCCGGATTACACGGCTTCCCGATTTTTCGAGCTGTAACAGGGGCTGCAAAATACTGGGATGCTCGATCTCGGTACTGATGACCGGGCGGGAATCATCTGCATCGATAAAACCCTTGAGCATTAAATTATTGGCTTCGGAACCGCCCGAGGTAAAGATAATCGACTCGACGGAGCAGTTAAGCAGATCGGCCACCTGCCCTCTCGCCGCTTCTATCGCCGATCGAGCCATGCGCCCCGTGCTGTGCA
>JBGMRM010000206.1:0-4575 GCA_048061415.1 Gammaproteobacteria bacterium
GCGATTCAGCCCGAAGCTCACCTCGATATTCGTGAAAATTTTTATCTGGTGCCGATCAAGCAGTACGAGGATGTTTATCTTGGCAACGAACAGGCGCGTCTGCTCGAAGTAGCGAGCGTTCCACTGGAATATAAACCGGCCGGGTCTTCCGATTCGAATGAACCTGATCAGGCGAGGCGAAGTTTCCGTAGTGGCATTAATTTCGTGATCGATTCGACCGCTTCGATGGGTCCATACATCGATCGTACGCGAGAAGCGGTGGCCAGGGTTTATTCCGCCATCGAAAGTCAGGGTTTGACCGACCAGGTCAGTTTCGGCCTCACCGCCTACCGGGACAATATAGAACAGGTGCCGGAGCTTGAGTATTTGACGCGCAGGTATGTCGACCTGGAGCAGGGAACGGACGTCGAGCAATTCCTCGATCGTGTGAATACGCTCGAGGCCGCGACCGTATCCAGCCTCGATTTTCGAGAAGATGCTTACGCGGGGGTTAAGGCCGCGATCGAAGACACCGACTGGAGTCAGTTTGACGCGCGATACGTGATTTTAATTACCGATGCGGGGCCTCGAGATAGCCAGGACTCGCTTGGTGCGACCCGCTTAAATGCACAGGCATTGCGCCAGCTAGCCTACGACAAGGGCATCTCGATCTGGGTTTTGCACCTGCGCACCCCGGCAGCCGCAGCCGACCACGAAAAAGCAGAGTCGCTGTACAAAGAATTATCCCTGTTTCCCGGTATTGGGGACTTTTACTATGGTGTAAACCTCGGCCAGGTAGACGAGTTTGGCCAGGTTCTGGAAACACTGGCCAACCAGATCACCCAGCAGGTGCTGGCCACCACCAACGGCATACCACCAATACCTTTACCCGAAAATAACGAAAATCCGACCCAGTTGGCCGAACTGCAACTACGTGTGGCCCGACTCGGTAACGCCCTGCGTATGCGTTATATACAAAAAGAGTCGGGCAAACCCGTACCCAGCGTGTTTAGCGCCTGGATGGTCGATAAAGATTTCATCAATCCCGAGCGTTCCGCGGTCGACGTGCGGGTTTTGCTAACGCGCGATCAGCTCAGCGACCTTAAAAACGTGATGCAGCAAGTGCTCGAACTGGCCCAGGAAGGCGTATTGAGTCCACAAAACTTTATCGACGACCTCAAGAGCCTGGCCGCCACGGTGAGCAGGGACCCATCCTCGGTTGCGGGGAGCACCTCGGGCACCGGTGCTAATCTGGCCGAAATGGGCTACATGCGCGAGTATATAGAGGACTTACCCTACACCGGAGAAGTGATGAATATGACGCTCGAAAGCTGGGAAGAATCTTCGGCAAAGGTTCAGATCGAATTCATGAACCGGCTCGAAAGCAAGATCAATTACTACCAGGCCCTGCACGACCATACCGATCTGTGGATCACCCCGGGCGGAGGGCCGGTGAATGGAAATTCGGTGTTTCCGGTTGCTCTGGACTTACTACCCTGATCTTGCAAGCTACCTGATTCGCCTGTGGCTACAGTCTATACATTAAAAAATGTGGTCAAGGAACGCACTGTCGAGAATGCAGGTTTTCGTCTGGTGGTGCCCAGTATTGAAATTCATGCCGAGGAAAACATCGGCCTGGTCGGGCATAGTGGCTGTGGTAAAAGTACGCTACTGGATTTGCTGGCGCTGATCCTGTGCCCAGACCAGACCGAGGGATTTGAACTCAGTCCAGTTGGTGGGGATTCCGCTGATATAGACCGTTTATGGCAGCGCAGGAAACAGAGTAAGCTGTCGCAGATTCGTAAGCAGCATATTGGCTACGTTTTGCAGTCCGGTGGATTGCTACCCTATCTGACCGTGCGGGAAAATATCGAACTGCCTCGTCGATTGCTCAAAATGGCAAAAGACGATTCGATTGACTCTATCACGCGCGTGCTCGGCATCAACCGGCAACTGGACAAGTTACCCGGGCTACTGTCGGCCGGCGAGCGACAGCGGGTGGCTTTTGCGCGCGCCTTAGCGCATCGGCCATCGATATTACTCGCGGATGAACCCACTGCGGCACTGGACCCTATTACCGCGCGTAAAATAATGGCAGTGGTGATGGAGTTAATCAAAGGTTTGAAAATTACCCTGATCACCGCGAGCCACGACTGGGCGCACGTCTACAAGATGGATTTACGCACCCTGCGCCAGGAAGGCGGACCGGTTGAAAACGGGCGTATCTACCAGTCCATATTCCACGACTAAGCGGTATCGTCAATTGAGCCAGATAAGCAATATTGTACGCCTGAGTTTTCGTGACTACAGCCATGAATGGCGCATGTCTGCCTGTTTTATTTTTGCGCTGGCCTCGGTGTTGGCGCCGATGATGATACTGTTCGGATTAAAGTTCGGCATTGTCAGTTCGATGGTCTACTCGCTGGTTGAAAACCCGGTCAACCGGGAAATTCGCCCCATCGGTAGTGGACACTATGAACAGCAGTGGTTCGACGATATCCGCGCGCGCGATGATGTCGAGTTTATCATTCCGAAAACCAGGGCGCTTGCGGCCACGTTCCAGCTAAAAAGCGAAACCTCGGGTAGAATTCTGTCCACCGAATTGCTCGCGACTGCGGCAAACGATCCGATGCTGGCTGGGCAGACTAGCGACCTGGGAAATTACGATGAACTTATTCTTAGCTACAATGCGGCGCAAAAACTCAATGTCGAAAAAGGGCAAATCATCGACGCGAGTCTGGCCAGACAATTTCGATCCAGGCGGGAGCGAGTCCATCTGCCATTGAAGGTCATCGACATCGCCGATGCTTCGGTGACGGGCCGCAATATCGCCTGGGTGAATCTCGACCTGTTAGTCGCAACCGAGCGATTCAAGGATGGCCGAGCGGTGCCGGACCTGGGTTGGGAAGGTGACGAAGATAAATCCGAGCCGAGAATCTACCCATCGTTTCGACTCTATGCGCGTTCGATTGACGACGTCGAAACCCTGGTATCGCTGTTGGAGCTAAAAGACGTGCGCGTTAAGGCAAATATGGCGGAGATCAAGACCGTGCAGTCTATCGACCGGAATCTGTCGATCGTATTCTGGATTATTGCCACTGTCGGTGCTATCGGATTTGCGCTTTCACTTGGCGCCAGTATGTGGGCGAATGTAGACCGTAAACGCAAGGACCTCAGTGTATTGAGGCTGGTTGGATTCAAAAGCGGGCGCATCGTGTTGTTCCCGGTGATGCAGTCCTGCTATACCGCGGTGCTCGGATGGTTGCTGGCAGTGTTGGTTTACCTTGCTTTTGAACAGTTAATTAACCGTTTTCTCGCGCCCCGGTTGAACTTCGATCAATCACTGAGTTTTTTACTCGCGGAGCATTTTTTCTGGGCGCTTGGCCTGACTTTTGCCACCGCGTTACTGGCGTCGATTTGGGGGGGGTTGCGTGCAGCGAAGGTCGAGCCATCCGAAGGACTCAGGGATATTTGAACGTTGAGCAGGATTTGTAGGACAAATCCTACAAATATTATGGGGAAAAGACTACAGGATCTATACTGTGCGGCTGACTGCTATTGAAAAAATCGCAGCTATACTGAGCTTCTGCCTGGCAGGATTCAGGCAATGGAGATGTAGACACAGGATGTTTTCCCCGCATCATAGGCAAGAGGCCTAGCTGGAAGCCGCTAAATGGAATATAGCAGGTAATCTTTAAACCCCCAGTCTACCCAGACCGGGGGTTTTTTTATGCCAGCCCCCAATTCGCGATTATGCTAGCATTTAGCCCATACAAGAACCTCTTTATCACAGTTTTAAATGTCATCGATCAATATCGACCCGGATTCCGTCGCATTTTACCTGCTCGCCAGTAATGAACCTTTATTGCTGCGCGACTGGCTGGATCAGGCGCGCCTGTCGCTCAAACAGCTTGGTGTCGACGACGTCCAGGTAGACGTGGTCGACACCGGTTTTGACTGGGATGCCCTGCTCGAAGACAGTGGCGCGATGTCTTTATTTGCCAATAAAAGGTGCCGTATTATCAATATCAGTAGTGGCAAACCTGGGCAGATAGGAAGCCGAGTTATACAGGCCCTATGCGACCGGCAACCCGAAGACGTGATATTTATTTTCGTTATCCCCCAGGCCAGCCGGCAAACTAAAAACAGCAGCTGGTTTAAGGCCCTGCAGCAGGCCGGAGAAATAGTCGAATTGAAGCCGATCGATAACCGTCAAGTAAGCGGCTGGATCTTGCAAAGAGCCGGCATGAAACAGTTATCGATAGACCGGCAATCCGCCGCATTTCTGGCAGAGCGAACCGAAGGCAATTTACTTGCTGCCGATCAGGAGCTGGAAAAACTCTCGATACAGTTCGCCGGCCAAAAAACTGTTTCATTCGACGCCATTGAGCAGTCGGTCGCACGCAGTGCGCGCTACAATCAATTTGAACTGGTAGATGCCTGTATGGCTGGCGACAGCAAACGCGCATTAAAAATCCTGGGTAGTTTGCAGGGGGAGGGTTATGTGACAGCGCAATTACGCTGGCCGTTGCAATCCAGCCTGGAGCAATTATCGCGACTGAAACAGGCACAGTCTAAAGGCCGCCTGGCCAGGGG
>JBGMRM010000207.1:0-4570 GCA_048061415.1 Gammaproteobacteria bacterium
ACGTCCTGTAATAGTATCCCGATGGTCACGCCTCGATAGTTAAGGCTGTCTCGGGAGGAAGGGCTCAAAACCTTATTTTTCAGGGATGAAAAATGAGAGCGTACAGGGAAGTATTCACAGCGTGTTTTGAGCACTTTCGCCCGTGACAACCTGGTACACTCCTAAAGCTCGATCTCGACCGCCTTCTCCTGTTCGACTGCGACTAGGACCACTGCCGATGCGGCGGCCAGATCCTGCAAACCGACACCGGTGCCGTCGAATAATGTAATCTCGTCTTCTGAGCTGCGCCCGGCATGCTTGCCGTTGATCACATCGCCGATCGGCGTAATATCGCCTTCGCGAATCAATCCGGCGGCGATCGCATGCTGGGTTTCGCCGATTGTGATCGATTGCGCGATCTCATCGGTAAATAGCGTCGCAGCGGCGATCAGTTCAGGATCTAGTTCCTGCTTGCCTTTCGTATCGGTGCCCATGCAGGCGATATGGGTGCCGGGACTGATCCAGTCTTTCATCAGCAGGGCTTCGTGCGCCGAGGTAATGGTGATAATCACGTCGGCTTCAGCACCGAGCTGCCCGCGCTCGACCGCTTCGAACGGCAGGCCAATTTCCTCGGCCACCTTCGCGAGCCCAGGTAATTTATCCGCATGCAGATTCCAGGCGATCACTTTTCTGAACCGGCGTTGTTCGGCCGCCGCACGAAGCTGGAAGGCGGCCTGGTGTCCGGCGCCGACCATACCGAGTACCGTGGAATTCTTGCGCGCCAGGTGCGCGATTGAGACGGCGCTCGCAGCAGCCGTACGCACCGCGGTGAGGTAATTTCCGCCAACCAAAGCCAGTAATCTCCCGCTATCGGGGTCGAACAGGAAGACCGTGGACTGGTGGTTGGTCAGGCCTTTCGCCAGGTTATTCGGCCAGTAGCCACCGGATTTCAGGCCCAGCGTCAGACCGGCCCGGTCAAATCCCGACTTGAAGCCGTACAACGCATCCTGATAACCGATAGCCTCGCGTATCACCGGGAAATTGTAGGCATCGCCACTTGCCATCGAGGCAAACACCGATTCAACCGCAGTAAACGCATCGGCACGGCTGAATACCTGCTGGCAAACTTCTTCGGAAACGATGATCATGATAAGGTCGTCCTCAAAATGCCATGCCGCGCGCGGTAACCGGCCACAGGCATTCAACCTTGCCGCCGCGAACGCCAACGTACCAGTCGTAGACATTGCAGGTCGGATCGCAGTGTCCTGGCACCAGCTTTAAGCGGTCATTCAATTTGAGCGTGTTATCGGGGTCGGCGATCACACCGTGCTCGTCGGCGCATTTGATATACTCGATGTCGTCACGACCGAAGATAACGGGTAGACCGGAATCGACGCTTTGCGCTTTCAGCCCGGCGTCGCAAATTGCCTTGTCGGCCTTGGTCTTGGACATCACCGAAGTCAAAATGAAAAGGCTGTTGTCGAATTCGGAAATCAGCCCGCCGCTCTGGTCTTCGACACGCTGGTAATCGGCATCCATGAAGATGTAGGATCCGCACTGCATTTCATTGTAGATACCGGATCCGCCCTCGAAATAGTAGGTTCCGGTACCGGCTCCACCGATGATATCGCATTCGAGCCCCTCGGCCTTGAGCATGTCTATGGTGTCGCTAACCTGCTTCACCGCGATGTCGATTTTAGCCTTGCGTTCGTTAAAATCGTGAATGTGCTGGGCTGCGCCCTGGTAAGCCTGGAGGCCAGAAAAAATCAGGCCATTGCTCCCGGCAATTTTCTTTGCGATAGCGACGACCGGGTCTCCCCATTGAACCCCGCATCGACCAGCGCCACAATCGATCTCGACCAGGCATTCGATGGTGACGCCATGTTTTGACGCCGCAGCCGACAGATCGTCAACATTACCGATGTCATCGACGCAGACCAGTACGCGGGCCTTCTTCGCCAGTTGCGCGAGGCGGTCGATTTTCTTCGGGTCGACGACCTGGTTGGATACCAGCACGTCTTTGATTCCACCCTCGACCAGCGCCTCTGCTTCAGCCACTTTTTGGCAGCAGACGCCGCAGGCGCCGCCATGCTCTATCTGGTACAGCGCGATATCGGCCGATTTATGCGTCTTGGCGTGGGCGCGATGACGAACGCCGGTTTTTTTGATGAAGTCATGCATGATCTCCACGTTTTTTTCGAATGCATCCAGGTCGATGATCAGTGCCGGGGTCGATACCTCATCGACAGACATGCCAACTTCGGCGGGCACGTTTAAACCCACCACCAGGGATTGAGCTTGATTGCTTGCGTTCATAATTTCTCTCTATCTTTATTTAGGGGAAGCGCCGGCTAAATCCAGCGCACTTTAGTGATTCATCCAGGGTAATTTTTTAAGGTCGACGTTGCCGCCGGTGAGTATGACACCTACGCGCTTTCCGGCAAATAGCTCCCGGTTCCTGATAATCGTCGCCAGCGGTACGCTTGAGCTGGGCTCGATAACAATTTTCATGCGTTGCCAGGTGAGATACATCGCATCGATAATCTCCTGCTCGCTTGCCAGCAGTATATCGCTCAGGTAGGTCGATACAAAATGCCACGTGCGTGGCCGCAGGCTAACCTTGAGTCCATCCGCCACGGTCTGCGGCGCATCGTCTTCGATGATTTTCCCCGCCTTGAACGAGCGATAGGCATCGTCGGCGTTCTCTGGTTCGGCGGCATAAATTTTGGTATCGGGCGAGATATTCGACAGCGTCAGGCAGGTTCCGGAAATCATCCCGCCACCACCGATCGGTGCGACTACCGCATCCAGTGGGCCTGAGTCTTCGTACAATTCCAGCGAACAGGTTGCCTGCCCGGCTATCACTCGGTGATCGTTGTAAGGGTGGACAAAATCAGCGCCGGTGCGCGCAACCATTTCTTCCAGCATTGCCTCACGCGCGGCGGTCGAGGGATCGCATTCGAACACTTCGCCGCCATAACCGCGGACAGCCGCCTTCTTCGCTTCCGGTGCGGTGCGCGGCATGACTACCGATACCTTGATGCCGCGCCTGCCTGCGGCATAACTCAGCGACAGTGCATGGTTGCCCGAGGAATGCGTAGCGACGCCCTTGCGCGCCTGTTCTTCGCTCAAACCAAAAACTGCGTTCGAAGCGCCGCGTACCTTGAACGCGCCCGCTTTCTGGAAATTTTCGCACTTGAAGAACAGTTCCGCGCCGGTGAGCTGGTTCAGATAGCTTGAGGTCAGCACCGGGGTGCGGTGGATGTAGGGCGTAATACGTTCGCGCGCCGCCATTACATCTTCGTAGGTCGGAATGTAAATAGTTTCGGTTTCGGTCATATCGTTCACGGCATTCTCGGACGCTCTGGTTTTAAATGGCCTTGACTGTTTCCTGGTAATATCGTTGCGCGGCGACGACCCCGGAACCCAATTCGATCGGGTAGTTTAAGTCTTTCATCGCCATTTCGATAGCAGCGACACCCGATAAGGCCATCACATCGGTCATCGACCCGAGGTGGCCGATTCGAAATGCCCTGCCCGCCATCTCGCCGAGCCCTATACCAAAGGAAACACGGTAAGTATTGTAGGCGTGGTTGGTCAGTTCATCGCTGTCAAACCCATCGGGCACGTAAATGGCGCTCACGGTATCCGAATAAAGCTCTGGTGACTCCGCGCAAAGGCGCATATCCCAGGCAGCGATTGCCCGTCGAATACCCTCGGCAATGCGGTGATGGCGCGCAAACACGTGTTCGAGACCCTCTTCGAGTAGCATGTCGAGGCTGGCGCGCAGGCCATGAATTAGCTGGATCGTAGGAGTATAAGGGTAACCGCCTTTTTTGGTCGTGCTGAGCATATCGCCAAAATCGAAGAAACACCGGGGGCATTTGGCCGACTCGGTTGCTGCTATTGCTTTTTCACTCGCGGCGACGATGGCCATCCCGGTCGCGAGCATGAAACCTTTTTGCGAACCGGATACTGCGAGGTCCACACCCCAATCGTCCATTTTAAATTCCATACTCGCGAGCGAACTCACGCAATCGACGTATAGCATCGCCGGGTGATTGCTCGCATCGATTGCCTTGCGTACTGCGGCGATGTCGCTGCGGACCCCGGTCGCTGTTTCATTGTGGGTGGCGAGCACCGCCTTGATGCTGTGGCTACTGTCTTCGGCGAGTCGGCTCGCGAAGCGCTCGGCAGGGGCGCCGCTACCCCAGGTGCACTCCAGAACTTCTACGTCCAGCCCATGGCGCTGGCACAGGTCGATCCAGCGGTGAGAGAACATGCCGTATCGCGCGACCAGTATCTTGTCGCCGGGTGACAGGGTATTGGTGATCGATGCTTCCCATCCACCGGTGCCGCTGGACGGGAATATGAATATTTCGCCGGTCTCTGTCTTAAATATCTTTTTCAGGTCATCCAGTACCGGTTTTAATACCCCGACAAAATCTGGTGCGCGATGATCTATGGTCTGGGTATTCATCGCTCGCCGTAATCGGTCCGGCATGTTGGTCGGGCCTGGGATAAAGACTGGATTTTGATCGGACATTTCGATTCCTGTGTTCTATTGAGTGATCAAATTATAAACTTAATA
>JBGMRM010000208.1:0-4568 GCA_048061415.1 Gammaproteobacteria bacterium
TCGACCCCGGATACGGTCTGGTCGCACTATGGCCTCACCGCCGAACAGGCTGCGGCAGCAGGCATGCGCAGCCAGATGTTTAATTCATTCCTCGACGGCACCAAATCATCGATCGAGATGGCTGCGATTGCCAACGCCGCAGATTTACAGGCGCCAACCTATGGCCTCGCTTTTCCAGCCTGTGGCGTCGAAGATCTCGCCGATGTATTACGCCCGAAGAGCGATGGCGGTCAACTCGAATTCTCCGGCCAGGTCGAAGTGGTATCCAGCCTCGAACGCGATGGCCGACCGGTCGCTCGCGACCTGCGCTGGGGCGTGTATTGCGTATTCGAAGCACCCAACGACTATAGCACCGCCTGTTTTTCACAATACGGCATGAACACCGACGATAGCGGACGCTACTCGGCGATGTTCAAACCGTTCCACCTGATCGGCCTCGAGCTCAATATATCCATCCTCAGCGCGGCATTGCGAGGCCAGCCTACGGGCACACCGATTTGTTTCAATGCAGACGTGGTCGCGGTCGCCAAGCGCGATATCGAGGTGGGCGAAATCCTAGACGGCGAAGGCGGCTACACCGTCTGGGGCCGGCTCATGCCAGCCGCCGCAAGCGTCGCCGCGCGAACCCTGCCGATTGGACTCGCCAGCGACGTAACGGTCACCCAGCCCATCAGGCAGGGCGAGATCGTCACGATGAATGATATCAGCGCCGACACAACCACCCAGGCCTGGCAAGTGCGCGAAAAAATGCTGGAACATTTTGGGGGTCTGACCCCGCCAATTCTCAAAACTAATGTCAGGCGCTGGCCGGAGGAAAAGCAAACATGAATACTGAAATTCCACAACAGATGAACGCCATAACCACCAGGGAGCATGGCGAACCGGATGTCATGCAACTGTCAACCGCCACTACGCCGATCCCGGGCGCTAACGAGGTTTTGGTACAGGTTACCGCAGCGGGGATTAACCGGCCCGATGTAATGCAGCGCCAGGGTATGTACCCGCCGCCGCCCGGTGCCCCGGACATACTGGGACTGGAAATTGCTGGAACCGTCGTAGCAATAGGCGAAGAGGTGACTGAGCTCGGGATTGGTGACCAGGTTTGTGCCCTGGTCGCAGGCGGCGGCTACGCAGAGTATTGTATCGCAGCATCGTCTCTTTGCATGAGCATCCCCAAAGGCATGGACATGGTTTCTGCCGCTGCACTGCCCGAAACCTTCTTTACCGTCTGGACAAACGTTTTCGAGCGTGGCGCACTAAAGTCTGGCGAGTCATTACTCGTGCACGGCGGGACTAGCGGCATTGGCACAACCGCTATCCAACTGGCGAAGCAATTCGGTGCGAGCGTTTACGTAACCGCCGGTTCGGCCGAGAAATGCCAGGCCTGTATTGATCTTGGTGCCGATGCGGCTATCAATTACAAAACAGAAGACTTCGAAGAACGGATTGAATCACTCACCGATGCTCAGGGAGTTAATCTGATTCTGGATATGGTCGGGGGGGACTATCTGCCACGCAATCTCAAATGCCTTGCGGTAGAAGGACGGCTAGTGCAAATCGCGCTGCAACGTGGGCCGAAAGTGGAAATGAATCTCCTTCCGATCATGTTAAAACGCTTAACGATTACTGGTTCTACCCTGCGTCCGCGCAGCATCGAAGAAAAAGCTCAAATCGCCAGCTCGTTGCGGAAACAGGTCTGGCCGCTAATGGACAAGGCTGTCGTACGACCGCTAATCCATGCTACGTTTCCGCTCGCCGATGCCGCCGAAGCTCACAGGATGATGGAGCGCAGCGAACATATCGGCAAGATCGTATTAACGATGTGAGGGAAATTGAAATGTTGTCGGTGTAAAAATTGATTGGAAATTAAGAGCCATGACTACCATAAAAATTCAGTTCACTCTGTTCTCGGCGTTCTACTCGCCAATTATTGCAACCATGTCCGCGGGGTTTCTAAAACAGGAAGGACTCGATTACGAATGGTCTGTTTCGCCAGCGGGCAAGTCGGCGGTGGACGCTATTATCGATGGGTCCGCTCATGTTGCCCAATCGGCAGTAAGTCATGGATTTGATGCGCCACACGTAACCGAGCCACCCTACCCGGTGCATTTCGCCCAGGTCAATGAAATGGACGGGTTTTTTATTAGCGGCCGCGATGCCGACCCCGATTTCTCCTGGGGCAAGCTTGAGGATGCAGAAGTGGTTATGTTTAAGGCGGGTCAGCCGAATGCGATGTTTCGCTATGCCTGTCATAAGGCCGGGATCGATTACGACAAAATCATAACAATAACGCCGGGCGGGCCGGATGACATCGACAGGGCCTTCAGATCTGGGCAGGGGCAATACGTGCAGCAGCAGGGGCCGTATCCGCAACAACTCGAAACCGAAGGTCTGGGCAATATAGTGGCCCAGGTAGGTCCGTTGATCGGCCCCTGTGCATTTTCAAGCCTGGTCGCTACGCGTGAGTGGCTCGAAAGCGATATGGCCAAAGCCTTCGTCCGCGCCTATGCCAACGCACGCCGATACCTGAACGAGACTCCGGCCAGTGAAATCGCTAGTGCAGAAAAGTCATTTTTCCCCGACGTCGATCAAACAGCGCTGGGGAACTGCATTGCGAGCTATCAGAAACTGGGTTGCTGGACGCCGCATGTGGAAATAACGCGCGACGCTTTTGAAGCGAGCCTGGATGTTTTCCAAAATACCGGAGGAATCAGTAAACGGCCCTCTTACGATCAAATCTGTACGGCGCCGCCGGATGGAGCACGTTAAATTCCGCGGATACGCCAGACCTGATCAGGGCTGAAAAATATGAAAATCATATTGATTATTATACCCGCCCTGATTTTCGCTGCCTTGATCGGGCTATTCGTTCTCGGCTTCACATCGCAATCGGGCGAAGCCAACGGACTCGTCGAAGGCAAATTGACGAAATGCCCCGACAAACCCAATTGTATCGGCAGCGAGTTCGAAGGCGATGCTGCCCATTACACCGACCCGATAGTTATTGCTCAAAGCAAAACTTCGGAAGCCCTGCCCAGACTGAAAAAAGTTATTCGAGAAATGGGCGGTAGCATTCAGGCAGAACGCAATGATTATCTGGCAGCCACCTTTACTTCATCGATTTTTAGATTTGTCGATGACCTGGAAATCAGGATCGACAGGGACCAGAAGATGATTCACCTGCGCTCGGCGTCGCGCGTGGGTACTAGCGACCAGGGGGTTAATAAGAAAAGAATTGAGCGGCTCAAAAAACTGTATAAATGAGGATAAAACGGTGCAGGACGCACATTGAAGGATTTAACCCCAGGGTCCCTGGACTCACAGAATTTTGGCTTTTGTTATATCATGTCGTTAAATATGTTAAGTCAAGATTTGACCCCATGAACCCATGAATCCCAGTTAATATTGAAAATTCCGTTTTAACCTGAGCAGGCACACGGGTATGATGCGCCTTCCCTTATTTTACCGGCAGAAAAAATCCTCATGGCTGAATTCTTTTTCGATTACGGGCTCTTCGCACTCAAATTACTGACTATTGTCATCGGTATAGTTGCCGTTGTGCTGGTTTCGGTCATGGCGGGCATGCGTAGCAGAAAATCACGCAAGGGCCATATCGAGGTCACCCGGGTTAACGATGAAATCGAACTATTGCGCGATACCTTAAATGCCACCGTGATCGACGCGGATTCGTTCAAGCTCCAGAGAAAACAACACGCCAAAGACAAAAAAGCCGAACGTAAGGCTAATTTGAAAGCCCTGAAAAAAAGCGCCAAAAAGGGAAGCGACGAAGGGTCCGACAGCAATCGGAAAAGCCGGGTTTTTGTACTCGATTTTAAGGGTGATATGAAAGCCTCGGCGGTGTCGGGCCTGCGCCGGGAGATCACCGCAGTGTTATCGCTGGCGGAGAAATCTGACGAAGTACTGGTTCGCCTCGAAAGTGGCGGCGGCATGGTGCATGCCTATGGGCTGGCGTCCTCACAACTGCAACGAGTTAAAGATCGCGGAATTACCCTAACTGTCAGCGTTGACAAAATAGCGGCCAGCGGCGGGTATATGATGGCCTGTGTCGCGAGCAAATTGCTGGCTGCGCCCTTCGCGATCATCGGCTCGATCGGGGTTGTTGCACAATTTCCCAATTTTCATCGATTACTGAAAAAGAAAGATGTCGATTTCGAACTGATAACCGCAGGCGAATACAAACGCACCCTGACGATGTTCGGTGAAAACACTGAAAAAGGACGCGAAAAGTTCATCGAAGACATCGAAGACATCCATCTGCTATTCAAAGAGTTTGTAACCCAACACCGGCCCCAGATAGAAATCGAAGAAGTATCCACCGGCGAAATCTGGTTCGGACAACGCGCGCTCGACAAGGCATTGATCGATGAACTCGTAACCAGTGACGAGTATATTGTCAACGCCTGCGAGGAATCCGATGTTTTCGAAGTGAAATACAAGGAGAAAAAATCACTGCCGGAGAAGTTCGGTTTTGCGCTGCAATCGGCAATCGATGGAACCCTGCTGAAATGGTGGGATCGTGGGACGAAAAATCAGTTTTACCTGTAGGG
>JBGMRM010000209.1:0-4538 GCA_048061415.1 Gammaproteobacteria bacterium
ACTTTTTGAAGTTTACCATTCGTACGACTTTATCCTGTAAACCACCCCTGTGCCCAATAACATGAACCTCAGCGAACTAAAGCAAGAAAACGTCCCCGATCTAATAGAGATACTGAAGTCCATGGGCGGCGATCACTCGTCCCGTATGCGCCGGCAGGATATCGTCTTCAGCATATTGAAAGCGCAGGCGAAGAAAGGCGAAGACATTTTCAGCGAAGGCGTGCTGGAGATATTGCAGGACGGGTTTGGATTCCTACGTTCGGCGGACAGTTCCTACCTGGCAGGCCCGGACGACATTTACGTATCGCCGAGCCAAATCAGGCGTTTTAACCTGCGGACCGGCGATACTATCAGCGGAAAGATTCGTCCACCGAAGGATAGCGAGCGCTATTTTGCACTGCTTAAGGTCGATGAGATCAATTTCGATTCACCCGAAAATGTCAAACACAAGGTATTATTTGAAAACCTCACCCCGTTGCATGCCGAGAGCCGGCTCAAACTGGAGCGAGGCAATGGCAGTACGGAAGATATCACCGCGCGTATCATCGATCTGGTATCGCCGATAGGTAAGGGTCAGCGTGGTCTGATTGTATCGCCACCCAAGGCTGGTAAAACCCTGATACTACAGAATATTGCGCAGAGCATCGCCAGTAATTTTCCCGACTGCTATCTGATTGTATTATTGATTGACGAGCGCCCCGAGGAAGTGACCGAAATGTCGCGCATGGTCAAAGGTGAAGTGGTTGCATCCACTTTCGATGAACCGGCGAGCCGCCATGTGCAGGTTGCCGAGATGGTCATAGAGAAAGCTAAACGCCTGGTTGAGCATAAGCGTGACGTCGTGATCCTGCTGGATTCTATTACTCGCCTGGCACGAGCCTATAACACGACCATCCCGTCCTCGGGTAAAGTGTTGACCGGTGGTGTCGATGCACACGCACTGCACCGTCCAAAACGTTTTTTTGGTGCGGCGCGTAATATAGAGGAGGGAGGCAGCCTAACTATCATCGCGACTTCCCTGGTGGAAACCGGGTCTAAAATGGATGAAGTTATTTACGAGGAATTCAAGGGCACCGGTAATATGGAGCTCCATATGGATCGCAAAATATCGGAAAAACGCGTTTTCCCCGCGATACACATTAATCGTTCCGGCACGCGCCGCGAAGAATTGTTACTGGATCCGGAAGAGCTGCAAAAAGTCTGGATTTTACGCAAATTTCTGCATTCGATGGATGAAATCGAAGCGATGGAATTCGTGCTCGGACGCATGCAAAACAGTAAAACCAACCTGGAATTCTTCGACCAGATGAAGAAGTAGGCATGTCACTGGTTCATTCATTTGAACCAATTATTGGGTCTGAACCCCGCATTATTATTCTCGGCAGTATGCCCGGTGTGGTATCGCTGCGGGCATTGCAGTACTACGCCAACCCCCGCAATGCTTTCTGGCCAATCATGGCCGATTTGTTTGAAATAGACATCGATTGCGATTATCGATTACGCGTCCAGCAGGTCGCTGAATTGCCGTTGATTCTGTGGGATACACTCAAGGCCTGCCACCGCCCGGGGAGCCTGGATTCGAATATCCAAAAGCAGGCGATCGAAGCGAACGACATTGGCGGCCTGATCAGGCGCTATGCCGAAATACGCGCGATTGCCTTTAATGGCGCGGCTTCGGAAAAGTACTTCCGCCAACTGGCGATCGAGCATTTACCAGGCGATCGGAGCATCGAACTGATAAAAATGCCTTCGACCAGCCCCGCCAACGCGAGCTGGATCTACGAACGGAAGCTTAAGGCATGGCGTAGCCTGTTGAAATTCCTCTAGCACACATTATTGGCCGTGAATAGCAGGGTTTAGTCTGCTATTGCGCTATCGCCGTGAATTGAGCGGCGCCTGATCGTGAGTCATTAGCGATATAGGCGGGGAACCGCTATTTAATCCTCTGGTTCCGCATCGTAGTGGGGCGCATCGGGAACCGCGTCGTACCACGCCGCGCGATCGGGCCAGTAAATATTATCCTGTGGTCTGATTCGCGGGTCTTCGCTCAAACCACCCGCCGGGATGACCAGCCTGCCGCTACTCGCGCTGATATAGGGCACCAGTGAGCCACAATGGGTGCAAAAAGCCTTGGAAATGACACCCGGTTCGTCCGGGTCGTAGCGTTTCACCAGATCTTCGCCCGCCAGCCATTTTATGCGATCCGCTTTGCTAAAAATATTCGATGCGTGTGCAGTTCCGGTCGAGCGTCGGCATTGACTGCAATGACACAGGTGAAATTTGTCGAATGGGCCTGTAACTGTGTACCTGACCTGTCCACAGAGGCAGGCGCCCTTGATGTCGTAAGTCATATTATTCTCCAATATTTAGGGAACCTCTGATCTATTCGTGAACTCGCATCTTGAAGCCAAAATCCGACGCTTTTTCGTTGTTAATCTTCGCAATAGCTAGCTATTACGTGCGATTAACGCCTTAAATCGACGAATTTTGATCTCCAATCTACTTCGTCCAGAACAAATCAGACCTTCCCTAGTTTATTCCTGGCTTGCGATCAGGCGGCGGACGATTTCGTCAAAATGCTTTTCGTGCACGTTCGCGAAGGCCAGGCGTATGAATTTTTCCTGCTGCTGGCCAAAGTAACTGCCCGGCAGGCTCAGTAGCTCGAAATCCTGTATCAGGCGTTTGACCACGTCACGCGATGGTGACTTAAACGGGTGCTCGATATAAGCGAAATAAGCACCCGCACAGACGAGCCGATACTGCAGCTGCGGATGATCGAAGGCCCGCCTGATCGCACCGGCCCTGAGCTTTAACTCCTGTGCCTTTTCCAGCTTCCAGGCGTGTAAGTGTAGCAGACCATACAATGCGGCTAATTGTCCGGCATGGGGCGCACAGATCGCGGTGCAGTCCTGTATCTTCTGCATCGGCTCGAGCAGGGCAGGGCCGGCAACCACGGCGCCCGTGCGATGCCCGGTGAGGCTATATACTTTCGAGAAGCTATAGAGATGGACGAAATGGTCACGCCAGCCAGCGTGCCCGAATAATCCATGGGGAACGCGTTCGGCGTCGATAAAATCCCGGTAAGTTTCATCGACGATGAGCGCGAGTCCATGCTCACGGGCGAGTTGATAAAATTGCTCGATACAGGCGGGGCTGTAAGTCGCGCCGGTCGGGTTGTTTGGTGTCACCAGAACGATTGCCCTGGTGCGTGGCGTCACCAGTGTGGCCGCCTCCTGCGGGTCCGGCTCAGCGGTTTTTGCGTCGAACGACAGGCATTTTTGCTTAATACCACGGATAGATAACCACATCTGGTGATTAAAATAACAGGGCAGCGGGATAATGACTTCGTCTCCCTGATCGCACAGGGTATCGATGACCGAGCAAAATGCCTGGTTGCATCCGGCGGTAATGATGATGTCGTCCGCATCAATATCGGCATCGTAGCGCGCGCCAATATTGTCCGCCAGCGCTTCACGCAGTGGCTGGATGCCACGTATATCGGTATAGCTCGCTCCCTCACCATTTTTGATCGCTTCACCGAGATAGTCACGTAGCGACTGCGGAGGTAAATGCGCCGGTACCGCCTGGCACATATCGATCAACTGGTCGGAGTCCGGGTTTATGACCCAGGACCAGGCTTCGGCGATCGGCGCTGCGGCGCAATCAAGTACGTTTGGGTTAAAGTTCATCATCTTCCTCGCCTTCGATTAGTCAGATGGTATTGAATATTGAGAGCGCTGACCAGACCTGCCGATGATATCGATTCCGTGTTATGCCATAATAAATACGAAATTGGCTTATCTGGAGCGCATCGATGAAATACCTGCATACCATGGTCAGGGTTCAAAACCTCGAGCGATCGCTGGCTTTTTATTGCGATTTGCTCGGGCTGGTGGAGACCGACCGGTACGAGAGCGAGGCAGGCGAGTTTACCCTGGTTTACCTGGCTGCGCCTGAAGACCTGGAGCAGGTCAGTGCAGAGAGGGCGCCGCTTCTGGAATTGACTTATAACTGGGACGGTGAAACCTATCAGGGTGGCCGTAACTTCGGTCATCTGGCCTTTCAGGTGGACGATATATACGCATTGTGCCAAAAGATTCTGGACCAGGGTGTTACCCTGAATGTGCCGCCGGGCGATGGTCATATGGCTTTCCTGCGCTCCCCTGACAATATATCGATAGAACTGCTGCAAAAGGACCAACCACTGTCGCCAGCCGAACCCTGGGTATCGATGCAGGTGAGCGGCGAGTGGTAAGTTTTTAGAATTAAATCTGGAGCGATTAAAATGGTTTTAGCGCAACTTTTGCATGGCAGTTATTTTTCGATTGAGAACCCGATTCGCCTGTTTGACCGTTGGATTAATTCCTATTGTCATCAATCCCGGGTGCAACTGGGCGGTAAGCAATTGCTGGTCAAATGGACCGAACGCGCCGAAGACGCGCTCTCAAATAGACCAGGTCCCATGGTCGTCGAAATGCAACTTTATTTTTCCTGCGTGCCGAAAAAGCGGGTTTTGTTTCATGATCGAGTGGAATTTG
>JBGMRM010000210.1:0-4502 GCA_048061415.1 Gammaproteobacteria bacterium
CCCCTGCCAGGCACACCAGCAGTGTCCGGAAGCGATTGAATATTTTAAAATTAATGAATAATTTATTCAAATCAACTCTTTAAATTTCAAGATGTTACAATAGATTGTAAATGTATAGTATGAGCATTGCAAAAAATCCTTCCGGGCTTACAGTAGTGGCCTGGCCAAACCTCGATACGCAGCCTAAGATAATCGGTTTCTATACCTATATAGCATTAAATCGTAGCGCTTAACGGTAAAATGAACAGTGAAGCAGGTCATATTCCGGTTTTAGCGGTATTTACGACTTCTCGTCACGCTCAGCTATAAATATCTTTTCGAAGGATTCCTGATCCAGCGATTTGAGCGTACGAATATTTTTTACCGGTATTTGATCGACCGCAGGATGCCGCTCGACCGCCAAAGCAATGCTGCTCTCGCGCAATATATGGTAAATGGGGTAAGGTGAGCGGTTGCTCCAGTTTTCCCGGTCATCGGACTGTGTCCCTTCGAAGCGGTAATGCGGATGAAAACTGGCAACTTGAAATTTGCCCGTCCAGGCATTCGCTTCGAGCAGGGCATCGACCTGGTCCAGCGAATCGTTATAGTCCCCGAAATCAGCTAATTGCAGGGGAATAATCAACAGCGTGGTTTCAATTCCCGGGTTATCCTCAAGTCGCACGATTTCCCGATACAGCTCGAACATCAACGCGTCAGTATCTCGGGTCTCGCTGATAACAACATTTATTTTTTGCCGATTAAATGCCGGCTCGGCGAATGGACAGAGGTCCAGACCGATGACCGCATATTCTATCCAGTGCGCTACCCTTTGGATTATCCGGTCGTTTTTACCCAATGGTCGGTGACCCCAGCTATACAGAAGGTCACGATGATAGCATTGTGCATGTATTTACCGAGGATGGGTGTTTCAGCTCAAAATATTAACAACTATCAATTTGCTGTTGTGGGCTGGAATAAAGTTCTCCGGTGAATTTTAGCTGGAGTTAAGTATAATTAGCAGGATGTGCTATAAAGAGTCGTAATATGGCGCCTGAGCAGCTTACTACCACGGTCATGAATAAAATTTGAAGGGGAACGCCAATGCAAGAAGATGAAGATACCGTAGTATTAACACCCGAAGAGAAAGAAAAGATCCTCAAAGAATTGCCTGATAATAATCAGCAGGACAACGAAGAAAAGGAAGAGGACTAAATTACACCGGGAGACAGCGTATTGCTTTTGCGCTTCCGATGTATTCTTTTATATCGAGACGTTGCGTATGAAGAACATAGACGGTATCGGCGCCCACACTAGCAGCCTGCTTACGCATTTTCCTGAACAGTGATTCCAGCGAGTAGAAACCACCCTCTACCAGGATCAATCCAATCGTCTCGAAGTTGCAATCTGGTTTCTGCGGGTAGTAGATAGCCACTTCGCTGATATCGACACTTTTCCCAATCGGACCGACTACCGTGATCGGACGGGCACAACCTGCCAGCAATGTCATCAGCGCGAGTAACACGACAATGTTTAGTCGAATCATAAGATACCTCGTCATCTAAACAGGGTATCGGCAAGCAGGCTAAATCATTAAATTGACACGACTGTGTCGTCACAGATTCAGTAACATGAACTAAAGCTCGGCGACAACCTGGCAAACCACCTGGCACAGACTTTTCAGGTCAGCTTCATCGATGATATAAGGAGGCATCAGATAAACCAGCTTCCCAAAGGGTCTCACCCAAACCCCCCGCTCTACGAAATCGCTGGTAATACTCGCCATATCTACCGGTTGGTCCAGCTCGATTACCCCGATCGCCCCCAGAACCCTGACATCTTCGACGTGATCCAGAACACGGCAGGCCGAAAGGCAAGTTTCAAGGATAGTCGAAATCTTGCTTACCCTGGATTCCCAGCCTGAATCCAGCAGCAACGAAATACTGGCGTTTGATACAGCGCATGCGAGCGGATTCGCCATGAATGTGGGCCCGTGCATGAATACTCCAGGCTCGTTACTGTCGATAGCCTGACTGATTTCCCCGGTGGCCAAAGTGGCCGCCAGACTCATGTAACCTCCTGTCAACGCCTTTCCCAGGCACATGATGTCAGGAGAAATAGCGGCGTGTTCGCAGGCAAATAGCTTTCCTGTGCGGCCGAAGCCGGTTGCTATTTCATCGGCGATCAACAATACCTCGTAGCGATCACATAATGCTCGTATTTTTCGCAGGTAATCAGCCGAATAAAAATGCATGCCACCCGCTCCCTGCACAACAGGCTCCAGGATGACCGCCGCAATCTGCTGATGATTGCTGTCGAGTAAATCGCGAACTGGATCGATATCCCGCGCTTCGCAGGGTTTACCAAACCTGCATTCGGGAGAATCGACAAAATAATGTTTGGCGAGCACATCGGTAAACAGGCTGTGCATGCCGTTTACCGGATCGCATACCGACATAGCGCCGAATGTGTCCCCGTGGTAGCCCCTGCGCAGACTGACAAATTTTTGCTTGCCCGGTAGTGCGCGCGCGTTCCAGTACTGGATTGCCATTTTCATCGCCACTTCCACTGCCACCGACCCCGAATCGGAGAAAAATACCGAAACCAGTGGATCAGGCGTAATCCCGATCAACTTTTCTGCCAGTTTTACCGCGGGTGCATGGGTCAGACCGCCAAACATAACGTGTGACATATTCACAACCTGATCATGAATTGCCTTGTTTAAAACCGGGTGATTGTATCCGTGCACCGCACACCACCAGGAGGACATGCCATCGATTAACTCACGTCCGTCTGCAAGCCGAATACGTACCCCCTGCGCCGAATTGACGGGATATACTGGAATATCGCTGTGCATGGCGCTATAGGGGTGCCAAATATTTCGGCTATCACTTTCCAGGAGTTTGTTAATCTCCTGTTGGGGGATAAATTTCATCGCGGAAGTGTACCGATAAATAAGTCACTTAAAAATGTGTATCTGGCAATTTTCGTTGTTTGACTGGACTCCAGCCAGGGCTGGCATAATCTTTCATCGCCCCAATAAAAAGCCTCGCGCCGGTTTTTGCGGCCTCAATTTCGAGTTCTTCCTTTGCTGGCGGCGCGCCGGAAAAGTTAAGTTTTTCCTGCAGCAGAATATCTCCCTGGTCAAAGTGTTCACTTAATAAATGTAGCGTGACGCCTAAATTGACTTCACCCTGAGTTAATTGCTCAGCAATCGGACTGGCGCCCCGGTATTTGGGTAATAAAGACGGGTGAATATTGAGCGCTGCCTTACTGGCCAGTTCTATAATGTTTGAACTCAGCAAATAAGGCCAACAGGCGAGCAAAATGTAATCGGCCCGTATCGCTGACAGCTGTTCAGGCAAAGTGTCCTGGAGATTCTCGGGAGCATAGAGGACAGGAATGGATATCGTCAGGACCTTGTCAGCAAACTGCTTAGATTGGCTGTCGCGTTCGATTTTTACACCGGGTAAATCTTCGATCGGTACCGGAGGATAAACCGGGAGCGCTATCGCAACCGGCTTAATTTTGTTGTCTAGCAGCGTGTCGAGCACGATCCGGGAAAACCGCACCCCGGTTGCAAACAGGATAATTCGATCCTCGTGTTTCACCGCACACTACTGCTCGGAGTCACCCTGGTCATCATCGCAGGGCTGCGGCGACATCAACCCACTGTCTTCGAGTTCTTCGCAAAAACCAAAATAGCGCATGTCCCTGATGCGCTGCGGATATAAAATTCCATCCAGGTGATCGCATTCATGCTGCACCACGCGGGCATGGAAACCATCGGCCTCACGCTCGATTCGGTGACCATGTTGATCAAATCCATCATATCGAATATGCGTATATCGCGGTACCAGGCCTCGCATTCCTGGCACGCTCAGACACCCCTCCCAACCTGCTTCCATTTCATCGTGGAGAGCTGTAATAACCGGGTTTATCAGCACGGTTTCAGGAATAGCCGGCGCCTCCGGGTACCGTGGGTTGCTGTCATAGCCAAATATAACCACGCGCAGGTTTACGCCAATCTGCGGCGCCGCCAGTCCTGCGCCCTCCTCTACAGCCATCGTATCCCACATATCCTGTATCAGGGATTCGAGTTGCGCGCTAGCGAACTCCTGCACCTCGCTCGATTTCTCGTACAAACTGGTTTCGCCCATTCTTAATACTCGCCTGGTTGCCATTGTTACCCCTGCTACATAGACATACGGGTTCTATCGTATTGCCTGGAACCCAGTTTGATTGTGCCATAATTCAATGTTATAACAATTGCAATATTCTTTTATGCGACGCGCCAGCGGAAATTATCATGGCTGAAAAAACACCGCCCATCGAGCCGGTCAGCGGCACGGTTATCCCCCGGTTTGCGGGCCCATCGACATTTTGCCGATTACCCGAATTACGCGACGTGCCCTACTGCGATGTGGCAATACTGGGTATTCCATTCGATTCAGGAACGAGTTATCGGCCTGGCGCACGCTTTGGACCACAGGCTATCCGCCAGGCTTCGCGTCATTTACGCACTA
>JBGMRM010000211.1:0-4456 GCA_048061415.1 Gammaproteobacteria bacterium
CCAGGGAAACACCATTCCGATAGACGAATTTTTTAACCCTCTCCCCTTCGAGGACAATCTTGCTGTAGCCGGTGGGCTGGCCATAGAGCGCACCGGCATAGATCAATACCTGGTGTCGAACCAGGGCGGCGATTTAGCGGTCGATCTCACTGCCGATATTGAAATATTTCCGCCCTATCCAGTGCTGATGGATTATGTGCCGGGTGGACTGGCGAAGATGGGGATCGAGGTACTCGGCGGTGCTTCCGGGTTTTCTACAGAAGAACCCTGCACCGGACTCGCACTGTGTTATAACGGCGATTATATTTTGATCGATTCGATCCCGTTTCTCGACCAGCACCTGTATGCCCGTGGCATTTCGAAGAATCAGATATCGGCAGTATTTTTAACCCATTTGCATGACGACCACTGTTCGATGTTTCCATTGCTGGAAATGCCCCACCGGGTAGAAATTATTACCACCCGGCAAATTTACCGTATGGCAATCGAAAAGCTTAGTTGTGGGCTGGGCTGGTCTCAGGCTGTTATCGAAGAACACTTCCGTTTGATCGAGGTTAAGCCGGGGGAAACGATCAACTACTACGGGCTGGGTATCGAAGTCCATACCACGGTTCATAGCATCCCTACAATAGGCGCCACATTTTCCACCCTGCACAAGGGACAATTTCGTGATGTCTGCATTGTCGGCGACAATCAGAACCTGGCGTCGGTAAGAACGATGAACGAGGCGGGTATCGTGCGCGACTCGACCATCGATTCGCTGGATCACCTGTACACCCAGGGCTTTCATTTACTGATCGCAGATGGAGGCGCCGGTGCGATACACGGCGACCCTGCCGACGCCCTTCAATCAAAAGCAGAGCGTGTGGTATTTGTACATGTGGAGAAGATTCCCGAAGCACTCAATACGACTTTCTCGCTCGCCAGTTCCGGCAAACGCTATACCCTGCTGGAAGGCGATGGCAGCATCTACACTTCGCAAATAAATCATTACCTGACACTGTGGCTGGGCCACCCATTCCCCAATCGATGGATGCGAAACCTGCTCGCGGAGCAGGAGATATATCGTTACAACACCGAAGATGTGATTATCGTGCAAAATGCCAGCACCCATGGCTACGTTTACCTGATTCTCACTGGATACTGTGAAGTCGTACGCCACGACGGCGAAAAGCGTCATTCAATCGCCAACCTGCAGGCTGGCGATATAATCGGAGAAATGGCCGTATTGACCGGGACCGGCATTCGAAACGCGAGCGTGGTAGCGCAAACCCCGGTTACCGTGTGTATTTTCGGTGAAGAAACTTTTCGCAAATTCATCGTGCACAGTGGATTGCAACAGCCCCTGGAAAAACGATGGTTGCTGCGCCCGGTGATAAAAATATTGCCGCAATACGCCGGGCTATCATCGATAGTAACGGATAAAATTTCCCGAATCTGCAACTGGCAGGTGATCAGGGGAGGCGACACCCTGTCACTGGAGGAATCCTTTTTTTATATCTTCGTGGAAGGTTATGGCGCTGTAATCAATGCCGACGGCACCGAGGTCAAGGTAGTCAACGGTGAAGAATTTGGCTGGCTGCCTTATACCGACAACAACCCGGTAGAACTCACCGCTACTACCGACTGCGGACTACTCAAGATGAATGCCGAAAAATATATGGCGTTACTGCAGTCTGTTCCTCAACTCAATTACCAGACACGCAAACGCCTGGTAAATGAAAGTAGCGAAACCCCTGACTGGCTGCTCGGAGAAGTAAGCACTTACTAGGGATACTCGTTTTTTTTGAACCGCGGTGGAATCAGGAGCTTTTGCTACGCGACCTGTGGAGCACCATCCTTTACGGCATGCGTATTTCGTTGCTCATCAGCATTTTTGCGGTGTTGCTTCAGGCGAACATCGGTATCGTGGTCGGCATGGTGTCGGGCTATATCGGTGGCAGGGTCGATAGAGTCCTGATGGGTGATTTTTTACGCGATGCTTTTAATCCAAAGTTGTATAAGGAATAAGCGCTGACAAAATAAACTATTTCTACAATAGCGAGAAATCGATTGTTGATTTAAAATCAGGAAATGAAACATTCGATGGCTTCGCTGAAAGATGCGAAGGATTATTTACTCGAGCTTCCGGTACAACTGGAAAAGTATCTGGATGAGGCTCACAGAAAAGCGCTGGATCAACTGGTACAGGCTTTCGAGCAATTTTTTGATGTCGTAGCCAGCATCAACATACAGGCGAAAGAAGACCAGATCATCAGCGGCCGCGAAGCGACCGACATTGGCGACCATGGATTTATCCTGCTGCTCAAGTTGATCGACCTGATGGATCGCCTCGACCTCCCTCACAGGCGCAAGGAAATCGAGCAAATATCGCTGATATTCGCGCGCTGGATATTGCGCTATAGCGGTAGAATTAATCACCTCGAACCGGTAGTCAACGCGTTTGCCCAGTTAGCCAATTTAATGCGCGATAAAACATCGTTAAAATCCCTGTCCGAATTGATGAGCAAGGTGGTTGATGGCTGTTCTCTGGAAATTAAACGGGATCTGGATGAAAAAAATCAGCTGCGCCCCTGGCGTTTGCTACACCTCAACCGCGGAATCGTCGCGACCCGAACCTACGATCTGGATATCATGAAAAAGGCCTTCGACGAACTTTTAATTTACCTGCCCGAAGAAGCACCGGAGTTTTTCAACGAAGGCATGAAGGAAATGGATGAACTGGATTATCCGTCACACGTGCGTGAATTGATGGAATTCTATCATTCGCAAAAACCCGAAGTTCGGGTGCACTAGGGAACCTCTTTTACAGTCGTTCCAGGCTGACCAGGTACCCTGCAAACTTTCGAATATTGATTACCCCACTATCCAGAATCAGGTACTGGCCCTTGATCGCATCGAGTCGCCCCTCCACACTGGGGGATTTATCGAGGTTAAAACTGTTAATCTTTTGCGGATAGCGTAATGCGGGAAATTCGAATGACCGGGCAGCCGCCGGACTCGCCAGGATTTCGAGGTCGTCCTTAATTTCGTCATCGAGCTCTGCCTGTACCACAGGCCAGCAGGTCTCAAAAACATGATACAGGTCGAGCGTCTCGACTTCGTTTTTTAACATTTTACGCCAGTTGGTTTTATCGGCGACGTGCTTTTTAAACTCAGTTTCGATCAGGCCTGAATAGTAACGTTTGGATACCCGTAATATCGGTATCGCCTGTATCGCGCCCTGATCGAACCAGCGGTCTGGAATCTGGCTTTCACGCGTGATCCCGACTTTAACGCCGGAAGTATTCGACAGGTAGACGATATGCGGTTTCATGCAATGCGCCCGACCCCATTCCGGCTCGCGACAGGTACCGAGGTGAAAATGGCATTTTTCGGGTGAAACTATACAGATATCGCATTGCGCCAGCTTAATAAAGCAGGGATAACAATAGCCCTGATTAAAACTTTTCCTGGTTTTTCGTCCGCAATGGACACATTCGATTTGCTGCAGATACTCGATACGAATTGTTTCGCCTAACCAGTCGTTTAAACACAGGGTTTGTCCGGAAAGCTCGAGCTGGTAGATCACAGTCTCGTCGAGACTGGTATGCATCTTGTGCAAATTACCCTGGTATTTCACCGATGCTCCCATAACTCCTGGTAGTGCAGATGGTGTTCGGAAAAGAAAGCTTCAAGCGCTATGCGGGCGAGCCATTAGATTGTCCCAGAGCATCTATAAACGTACTTTGACACAATTGCGACCATTCTTTTTGGCAACAAACAAAGCCATATCGGCGCGCTTGATCATCGAATTGTAATCACCGGTATCGTCCGTAATGGCAGCAACGCCGACACTCAGGGTCGCACTCTTTTCTCCGTAGGCGGTTTTATACCGGGCTCGCTCGACAAACTCGCGAATCGACTCGGCAAATTTTTCCGCTGCATTCATATCGATACTTGACAGCAAAATACTCAGCCCGTTTTGACCGTATCGCCCAAGCACATCCTTGTTCTTGTCGACCCTGGAGAATATATATTTAACGATCGCGGCGAAAACCTTGTAGGCGACCTGGTCGCCATCCTGTTCCCGCAGTTTGGATAACCCGTCGACCTCGACTATCAAGACCGACAGGGGTTCGCCATCTACCGAAGCGGTGCGATACCGATCGAGCGCAATATTGTCGGCGTTTTCCCGACTGAGCAAAGTGATCGTTTTCTTCGCGGACTCTGCGTCCTTTTTAATTTTCTTCAACATCTCGCTGGAGGCAACGAGTTCATCGGGCTGGGTATAATTATGGTCGGTCAATTCCATGTCGGTAGACTGGGTGATCGCCATTTTGGAGCTCAGCGTCATATCTGGCGCACGTACCACCGGGTCGGGCACGGTACTATCTACAATCAATGCGGAAGTCTTGGAGGAGCGTCTGAAAATCAGCATAGCCTGGGTTGCCAGGCTCACGCCCGCAATCATATC
>JBGMRM010000212.1:0-4453 GCA_048061415.1 Gammaproteobacteria bacterium
CCAATAGTTACAAGCGCCTGGTGCCGGGTTTCGAAGCGCCGGTGATGCTGGCCTATTCGGCCCGAAACCGTTCGGCTTCGGTTCGAATTCCTTATGTCAGCAATCCCAAAGGTCGCCGTATCGAGGTTCGATTCCCGGATTCGACCGCCAATCCTTACCTCGCGTTCAGCGCGCTGATGATGGCCGGACTCGACGGAATCATGAACAAAATCGATCCAGGCGAGGCGATGGACAAGGATCTCTACGATTTGCCGCCGGAAGAAGAAGCCCTGATTCCGCAGGTCGCTTTCTCGTTCGAGCAGGCGCTCGAAGCTCTCGACCAGGACCGTGACTTTCTCAAGGTGGGCGGCGTATTTACCGACGATGTGATCGACAGCTACATCGCGCTTAAGAACGAGGAAGTACAGCGCCTGCGCCTGGCGACCAATCCCGTTGAATTCGACATGTATTTCAGTTGTTAATGCAGGTCCGGTATTGGCTTACGAAAGTCCGCTAAGGGAATGGAATTTGCTTAAGGTCACGGATATAGTGGTAAGAGCTGAATCGGATAAAGAATTACAGGACCGTCGGCAGCAGGGATGCTGCGGCCGGCGCCCCGGCCGTCGAGCCTACAAGGGCAAGGGCTGTTCCTACAGCCCTATTGCATTTCCACCATCCCTGGCGGTTACGTATTCACGGCGTGTCCTGGGATTTTTTATCCGATTTAGCCTGGCACCAGATTTAAGTAAGTGCCATTGCCCCTTACGGGGTCTTTTTTTAATCGTTAATTCAATTGCCAACCATTGATATCATTCTAGTGGTATATTAATGCACCAATATAGTGCTAAATTTCGATATGGCGCCATTTGCGACGGACAAAATTCTCGACTCCCTCAACAGTGCGATCCTGTGCCTCGATCGGCAACTGCGGGTTTGTTACGTGAATTCGACCGCTGAAGCACTGTTCGGCGTCAGCTCATCCGCGATGCTGGGAAAGGAATTCGATCAATTATTCAGCCAGGTTGAGCACAATACAATCACCTCTAACCTGTCTGATTTCCGGCCGCAGGCGCTGACCGAACACGAAGCACAGCTCAGATTATCGAATGGGCAATCGATCGTTGCCGATTACTCGATCTATCCCCTCGACGACACGCAGGCCGATGGCATTATCCTGGTGGAGATCAGGCCGGTAGACCGACAGTTACAAATAGCCCGAGAGGAAATTAGCCAGATGCATAACCAGGCCAGCCAGCAATTGGCCCGTGGCATGGCGCATGAAATACAAAACCCGCTGGGCGGCATCCGCGGCGCCGCCCAATTGCTGGAAAAGGAAATTACGCAAGAGTCGATGAAGGACTATACCGATGTGATCATCGGTGAAGTCGATCGTCTGCAGGCGCTGGTCAAAAATATGCTCGGGCCAGGCGCGAAAACCGACAAAAAACCGGTTAATATTCTTGGTATTCTGGAACACGTACGCAGACTGCTGGTGGCCGCCGAGCCGGACAGCTTTGCCATCCATCGTGACTACGATCCGAGTATTCCTGAGTTACTCGGCGATCGGGATCAACTTATACAGGCATTTCTCAATATCGCGCAAAATGCAGTACAGGCGCTGGGTAATCAAGGTGAAATCACTTTCAAAACACGGGTCGCGAGACAATTTACCATCGGCCGGACCAGTCACCCACTGGTGATCCAGGTAGACATTGTCGATAATGGCAAGGGGATATCCAGCGACCTGGGCAACACCATATTCCTGCCCATGGTGACCGATAAGGCGCAGGGAAGCGGTTTGGGGTTGCCGATTGCGCGGGAAATCATATCGCGCCACGGCGGTTTAATCAGGGCCGAAAATCTGGCTTCCGGAACCTCGTTCAGCATTTTCCTACCGATGCAATCACCGTGAACAAGCCTGCCGCCAAATCGATCTGGGTGATCGACGACGACCAGTCGATTCGTTGGGTACTCGACAGGGCGCTATCGAATGCCGGTTACGCCGTGACTCCTTTTGAAACTGCTTCAACCGCTTTAACCCGGCTCAAGCGTTCGGGAAGCAACGATAAGCCCGACGCTATCCTGTGCGACCTGCGTATGCCCGGCATCGGCGGTTTCGAGTTTTTAAAACAGGTCAAAAATGTAGGCCCGTCGCTTCCGATTATTATCATGACCGCCTACTCCGACCTGGATACCACGGTCAACGCCTACCAGGAAGGCGCCTTTGAATACCTACCCAAGCCCTTCGACATCGATCAGGCGATCGAGCTGGTTGCGCGCGCCTGCCAAAAGCAGGCGGAAAACCCACCGAGCGTCCCGGCCAGCAATATCACCGATGACATCATCGGTGAGTCGGCGGCGATACAGGAAGTATTTCGCGTCATCGGCCGCCTGTCTCGTTCGCATACCAGCGTTTTGATCAGCGGCGAATCGGGTACCGGGAAAGAACTGGTGGCGAGAGCGATACACCGCCATAGCCCACGTAAAAATGGCCCGTTTATCGCGATCAATACCGCCGCTATTCCGGCCGAATTGCTTGAATCTGAGTTATTCGGCCATGAAAAAGGCGCCTTCACCGGCGCGCACGCCCAGCACCGGGGCCGTTTTGAGCAGGCGGACGAGGGCACATTATTCCTTGACGAGATTGGCGACATGCCAATGGGGCTGCAAACCCGGTTATTGCGTGTATTGGCCGAAAATGAGTTTTTCAGGATAGGGGGTAACAAGGCGATACGCACTAACGTGCGCATCATTACTGCAACGCACCGCGACCTCGGGCGACTGGTCGAGCAAAACCTGTTCCGCGAGGATTTGTTCCACCGCCTCAACGTGATCCGGTTGAAGCTACCCCCGTTGCGTGAAAGACGCGAAGACATTCCGCTGTTGCTCAGGCATTTCCTGCATCAGCTAGCGGGCGAACTGGGCGAAGAGCCCAAACAGATCAGTCCTGAACTGATGGACACCCTGTGCGGGCTCGACTGGAGTGGCAATATCAGGCAACTGGAAAATACCTGCCGCTGGTTTAACGTGATGGCTACCGGGGCTGAAATTCAAATAAGCGATCTGCCCGATGAATTGCTGGGCAAAGAACAGGCCGAGGATAACGCCACGGGCAGCGAAAATAGCGCTAACTGGGAAGACCTGTTAACCCTCTGGGCGAGCCGGGAACTCGCCGCCGGTCAGCAGGATATACTCTCGGAAGCTACACCGAGGTTCGAAAAAACATTGCTCGAATGCGCGCTCGAATCGACTGGTGGACGCAAGCAGGAAGCCGCACGGCTACTCGGATGGGGGCGTAATACTTTGACGCGGAAATTGAAGGAGTTGTATAAATGAACGGGGATTAGAAGTCTAAAAACTGAAATAAGTACGTCATTCCCGCGCGCGAGGCGTATATTTCTCGTCCGCCGTCGAGACCCCCATTAGTCATTCCGGAAAGCCCGAAGGGATTATCCGGAATGACGGACTGGATAGATCGCGGCCCTTTTCGGGTGCTAATACCGCCGGTTTTTAGCGGGTTAGAACAACTTCCAGCGTCTGGGACAGGGCATTGCAGGTACCACTAGCGCCACCGAAATTAGATCCCACACCTCCCCAATTCCTGGAAGGGTTGAGTGGTCTTACGACGGCGCCGAACTCACACTGACTAACTGCAGGAGCAACACCTGCTTCAATTAACTGTGCGTTCAGCTCAACCTCGCCGCCACTCTCGCCTACGTTCCAATAGACATCCATACCCAGTGTCGGTTCCAAGCAGGTAAAAGTCGATATTGCCCCCGAGACCGGAATAAGGGTATTCAATTCGTTGACTATTTGAGTGGCGACTACAGGGTCAGCACATACGGCACTCCCTCCGACTCCGAGGTCATTTTTTATTTCGATTGAAGAAAACGAACCGGTGGCATTGCTTTTGAAATTGGCCCAGTCGAACTTCAGGCTGAACCGTGACTCGAAATTTTTAATGAAGTAGCCGGAAAATATCAGGTCCGATCCTGTGAGGCCGGATTGTTCCAGCGCCAGGATGCGCGATTCCAGATCAACGACAGCCAATTCCAGGCTATTTAGCTGAGCCCCATTAGCATTCAGGTTATCTATTAACGTCTGGATTTCCGCCAAATTACCGTTAATACCATCTAAAGCGAAGACTATATCACCTGAATTCGTATCGATAGCTGCCTGAAGTGCAGCCAGTGTGGCGGCAAGGTCTGGTGGGAGGCCACCGCCACCTGCTAGTTCAAGCGCGTCAATTCTTGCATTAATTTCTGAAATGGACTGGTTTAATGATTCCAGTTCGGATTTGACCGCGTGCGGAAATCTTTTAAATTTATGCGATTTGCTTTTGTGAAAGCGTTGATCGTGCTTTGCTTCTTTACCTTTTTCCCTTGCTTCTACCGCTGCTTGTGGTGCAAGTAATAAAAAAGCAAGCAATGTGGTTATTATAATTTTTACCATATGTTCTGACCTCCTGACACCG
>JBGMRM010000213.1:0-4446 GCA_048061415.1 Gammaproteobacteria bacterium
CTGCTCGCCTGCGAGGCAGCTCGCGCATCGCCCGCACCACAGGCCGGGGTTGAGTACGACTTCGTCGCCCGCGGCGATCCCCTCCACGTCGGATGCGACAACCAGGTTGAAGTCGCAAGGCCTAAGCAGCCACTCAGAAACTCTTAATTCGACTATATCCCCAGGTAAGCCTTGCGTACGTGATCGTTATCCCTCAACCCGCTCGCTTCTCCTTCGAGCGCTATGGTTCCGGTTTCCAGAACATATCCATGACGCGCTAGTTCCAGTGCAAGTTCCGCGTTTTGTTCCACCAGGATAACCGAGACACCCTGCTGATTAATATCCACCAGAATGCGCGCAATTTCCTGTACGATTACAGGCGCCAGACCCAGTGAAGGCTCGTCGAGCAATAATAATTTTGGCCTCGACATCAGCGCTCGACCAATCGCAACCATTTGTTGCTCACCACCACTCAGGGTCCTGGCTGTTTGATCTTTTCGTTCGCGCAGCCGCGGAAAATGGTTAAATACACTTTCCAGATCTTTTTCGATATCTTCCTTATCATTGCGCGTAAAAGCGCCAAGTAGCAAGTTCTCGGTCACGGTCAGTTCCTTAAACATTCGCCGCCCTTCCGGTACATGGGCAATACCCATTTTTACGATCTTGTCCGCTGACAGGGTTTCAATGCGTTCACCCTGAAAAACGATTGCTCCCGCGCTGGGGTGATCGAGACCGGATATGGTGCGTAATGTGGTACTTTTACCAGCACCGTTTGAACCGATCAGGGTAACGAAATCGGCATCGCCAACTTCGAGTGAAATCCCCTTGAGCGCCGCCACGTTTCCATAGTGAACATGTACATCGATGACCTTCAAAAGCATATCAGTTCGCTCCACCCAGATAGGCTTCAATCACCTTGTCATTCTTGCGTATTTCTTCAGGCGTCCCTTCGGCCAGTAGCTGCCCGAAATTTAATACCGTGAGGTAGTGACATAAGCCCATGACCGCCTTCATGTCATGTTCAACCAGGACGATGGTAATGCCTGATTCCTGTACTTTGCGGGTCAAATCCATCGTGTGATTGGTTTCCTCCGGATTCATGCCCGCAAAAGGTTCATCCATCAGCATCAGTTTGGGTTCGGAAACCAGCGCGACAGATATCGCCAATGCGCGCTGTGAACCCAGCGGCAATTCCGAAGCCAGTTGATTTTTTCGATCGCTCAGACCCATGAAATCAAGTACCTCCGTCACCTTTTCAGCGGCGGCTTTTTGCTTTTGCTTATCGAGCCCGAAAATGGCGGAAAATAAATCTGTCCTGGCATTGATATGACATCCCACCAGCACATTTTCGAATACCGTAAGCTCCTGGAACAAGGTAGTTTCCTGGAAGGTACGGACTATACCCATTTCAGATATAGTATGCGGTTTTTTGCCTTCGATGTTTTGTCCACGATAGACGATATTACCCATGGTAGGCGCATAAAAACCGGCGATATTCTTAAACATGGTACTCTTGCCTGCGCCATTGGGACCTATTAGTCCTCGAATCTCACCTTCTTCCACATTAAAACTGATGTCGTTAAGCGCGGTTATTCCTCCAAACCGCTTCGTCACGTTTTTAATTTCCAATATTGGCACAGGTTTCTCGTGGCGAATTTATTTATCGGTTAAAGGTGGTTCACCCGGGGTATTACCAATACCAAACCAGGCTTTGAATTTGGCCGGGATACTTTCCAGCCCCATGGGTAAAAACAGAATCGATATAATCAGTACCGCACCATAAATCGCGGGGCGTATCTCATTAAAACCGCGGATTGATTCATCGAACAGGGTTAAAACGATGACGCCGATGATTGGCCCATAAAACTTGTTATAACCACCGACAATCACCCAGATCAGGATAAACACCATGAAGCCGATACTAAACTGATTGGGGGTAATGGTGCCGATGTAATGAACCTTCAACGCGCCTGCAACACCGACGAAAAAAGACCCGACGATAAAAGCCAGCGCCCGGTAACGCCAGGTATCAACACCAACCGATTCTGCCAGCGCAGCTTTCCAGTGCACCGCGTGCAGCGTTAGCCCGATTCTTGAATTCTCGATGCGATATAAAATAAACAGACAAAGGCTGACTACAGCCAGCGACAGATAGTAGTAGGGAATCGCATCCAGAAAATCGATACCTCCTATAATCGGAGGTTCCACACCGCTCAATCCACCGGTACCACCAAATGGTTTAAGAAACTGGATCCAGGTCAGGCGTATAGCCTCGCCGGCAGCAAAGGAACCGATCAGAAAATAAAACTGCGTCATTCTTAATAAAGGGAAGCACAATATTGCGGCTATGGTTGCCGCAGCTCCACCAGCCAACGGCAGGGTAAACCACATTCCCAACTCATAATTCTTGAACAATCGCGCCGCGGTATACCCACCTACCCCCATCATCACTGCATGAATTAAAGACCACTCACCGGTAATAGTAACGATTCGATAACTGGCCACAACCAGCACATTTATGGTCAGAAAGATGAGTAAATCCTGTTGATAGAACTTGAGAAAGTGCGGTAATGCGATTAGAACTATCAGCAACCCTATGGCAGCCAGGCTTTTCTTCACTGTACTGTTCATTTCGCTATTCACTCACCCTGACGCCCATGATTCCGGTCGGCTTAACAATTAAAACCATTACCATCAGTATTAACCCGAAAATGGTGGCAAACGTGCCACCAACGTAAACCGTAATAAAGGTGTGGAAAAGTGCATATAACACCGCGGCCAGGACCGCACCGGACAGACTACCGACACCACCTACTATGGTGACGATAAAGGCAGTGATAATAACATTATGTCCCATGTATGGATTGATATTGGTCAGCGGCGCCATTAGCGCACCGGCTAGACCCGCAAGGGCGCCACCGACACCGATAGCGACCATCGAAATACGATTGATATTGATTCCCTGCAAGGCGGCTGCTTCTCGATCGAGTGCGACCGCTCTAAGCGCCCATCCCAGCTTGGTACGTACCAGGAAATACCATAGCGTTGACAAGGCGGCAATCGATACAGCCAGGCTGAAAATACGCTGGTAGGGTATACGAAGAAAATCAAATAATATCAGGGTGCCTTGAAAAGGCGGCGGCACCTGTTTCGAAGGGCCATCTCCACCCACCAGAGTTGCAATAACCTGCAAAATAAACAACACGCCAATTGAGCAGATCAACCCGGCTAGCGGATCGTCACGCGTTGGTCTGAACAGGAATCGCTCCATCAGCAGGCCAATCAAAGTAACCAGGATAATTGCAACGAAAATTGTCGGGATAAAACCGAGTCCATTCTGGGCATGGAGTAACCATATTGTATAGGCACCGACCATTACCAGTTCACCGTGGGCAAAATTGACCACGTTCATGACGCCGAATATGAGTACCAGCCCAACCGCAAACAGAGCAAAAAACCCGCCCTGAATCAGGCCATTTACGATGGATTGGAGAAAAAGCTCCACGAATAACCTCTTAAATCATTGCTGCCGGACTGGGCGGCACAAACAAAAGTTGACTGCCAGGATTTCTAAAAAAAAGGGAGAGGTTATTACCCCTCTCCCAAATTCACTTGAGGAGTGATTAAGCCTGGCAAGTTTAGACGGTGCGCAGGCCCAGTTCCTTCATGTGCCTGATCAGTACGTCCGTATGCTTTGCCAACCAGTTGGAAACACTCCTGAACTCCTGGATGCGGGCTTTGCCATTTTCGATCACGACCACTGGCCAGCGGCCAACGACGGCGTTATCCAGGCCCCACAACTGACTACCCCACCACTGTCCTTCTCCAAATACAAACTCGGGGTTTTTGTTTGATTTGAGCGCTTTCAGCACCTCGGTAGGTTCGACGCTGCCCGCAGCTTTGGCACCTTCGATCCAGTTCAGCAGAATTGCAGGATATTCCCAGGTAACTGCAGACCAGTCATTCGGATGATCTTTTCTGAACTTGGCATCGAATTCGCCGGGATTCGGAAAGTTGACACCCGGCTCGTTTAATGCCGGATCGTCAAAATCCGGAAACTGAAAAATGGTTCCATTGACAAATTCCTTACTGGTTTTTGCGATGATTTCATCATAGTAATCCAGTGTGGTAGAAATAATCTTGCCTTTAAAACCCTGGTGATACAACTGCTCCATCAAAGGTGTTACATAGAAACTGGTTGCCATACAGAAGATGTCGGGTTTTTTGGCTAATACAGAACTGACGATTGGGGCAAAATCAGTAATGTCAAAGCCATGCAGGTTAACATCGACTACATCGATACCCTCTACCTCAAAGGCAGCCTTATAAGTTGCGGTTGCCTGCAAACCATATTCGGCATCGTTATTGGTAACGATTGCGGCAGTTTTCGCATTAGGGAAGTTTTTAGCTAACCACTCGACACCGGTAACATCGTACAGTGGGTGTGACTCGCAGGTCGCGATCAGA
>JBGMRM010000214.1:0-4444 GCA_048061415.1 Gammaproteobacteria bacterium
CCATTTCCACATCCAGGACAGCCTGCGCACTCGATACCTGGGACAGCAAAAGCATGGCCAGGAGCAGGGTTATAGGTATTAGACTAGGTTTCATAATCGACATTTTCCTGTGCGTGGCTGAACTGGAGCTGAGCAGATTGCCATTTTTTTACCCGTGTCAACTATTTAACAAATTAACGGTTACGGATTCGTATCCAATCCATACGGCATTGAAGCAGATGGTAGATCGGATTAATCCTCGCGCAGAATATACCCTCAATAATGTCTACAGGGAACCGCCCGGGCCATCAGGCTATGTAATTAAAAGCCCGCCTGGCGCCGATAATTCTCTACATTTTGCTGGAATAAATTTTTGAGAGCCGTTAGTGTTCGCACCCTCGATTTTAGTTTTAGCACATCAATCATGACGAAACCTTTGACCGATCGGAACAGCTTTAACTTCGACGAACTTATTCGCTGCGGGAAGGGAGAGCTTTTTGGCGAGGGAAATGCCCTGCTCCCATTACCGCCGATGCTGATGTTTGACCGTATCGTCAAGATCACCGAGGACGGTGGGAAATTCGACCGGGGTCAAATAATCGCCGAACTGGACGTCAATCCCGATCTCTGGTTTTTCAAATGCCACTTCGAATCCGATCCAGTCATGCCTGGTTGTCTCGGACTCGACGCGATGTGGCAGCTGGTGGGTTTTTACCTCGGGTGGAAAGGCGGGCCAGGCCATGGCAGGGCCCTGGGTGCAGGCGAGGTAAAATACTTTGGTCAGGTACTACCGGAGGCCAAACTGGTTACCTATTGCATCGATATGAAACGCGTCATCATGCGTAGACTGGTGATGGGCATTGGCGATGCCACGATGGAAGTAGACGGTCGCGAGATTTATTCCGCGAGAGATTTACGCGTCGGGCTATTCACTTCAACCGCTAACTTTTGAACCCGCTTTTTAACTTCACGTCCGAATGACTCAGAATTAATCAGAGGCCCCCGGTATGTTACCCTCCATTGGCGCGCTGGTAGCCGGCCTCGTAATCCTGGTCTGGAGTGCCGATCACTTTGTCGAGGGTGCTTCAGCTCTGGCAAAACACCTCGGTGTTTCCTCGCTGATTATCGGTATTACTATCATTGGCTTCGGCACATCTGCGCCCGAAATTCTGGTTTCGGTTATCTCGGTGCTGGAACAAACCCCCGACATCGCGATCGGAAACGCGCTGGGTTCCAATATTGCCAATATCGGTCTGATTCTGGGGATCACCGCCCTGATTACCCCGGTACCGATCGCGAAGGGGTTACTCAGCCGGGAGTTTCCGCTGTTGCTCATCGCCACCGCGGTGATGATCTGGTTTATGTACGATGGTGTATTGAGCCGTCTCGATGGTGGCCTGTTGCTGCTTCTACTGGTGGCGATACTCTGGTTTATCGTGAGATGCCACCGGCGCCTGGCCGAACAGGGTAAAGACGATGTGCCGGTAGCAGAGGTAGCTCACGACATGAGTTTCAAGGCGGCCTGCAGCTGGGTGGCAGTGGGTCTGATTTTACTCGTGGGCAGTTCGAAAATGCTGGTCTGGGGCGCTACCAATATCGCCCATGCGCTCGGGATTAGCGAGTTAATCATCGGGCTTACCATCGTCGCACTCGGCACCAGTTTGCCCGAACTGGCAGCATCGATCGCAAGCCTGAAAAAAGATGAACCCGATCTGGCTATCGGTAATGTTATCGGCTCAAATTTATTTAACTCGCTGGCCGTGATCGGTATCCCATCCGTTATTACCAGCTTTCGTATCGATGCCTCGGCGGTGACGCGCGATTTACCGGTGGTTACAGGCTTGACCCTGCTGCTTTACGCCATGTCTCGATTTCCAATTTCCGCTTCGCTAAAACTGTCCCGCACCAAGGGCTTTTTCCTGCTCGCTTGTTTTGTCATTTACCAGCTATATTTGTATTATAGGGTGACAACAGGTAACCCGTAACATGACCAGACACGCTTACATCGAGTTAGGTCAGGCCGTTCTAAAAACCGAATCTGAAGCAATTGCGGCCCTGATAGAACGTCTCGACCAGAATTTTCACCGCGCCTGCGACATGATACTCGCCTGCAAGGGCCGTATCGTCGTGACGGGTATGGGCAAATCGGGCCATATCGGTAACAAGATTGCGGCCACACTGGCAAGTACCGGCACACCCGCATTTTTTATGCATCCAGGCGAAGCGAGCCACGGCGACCTCGGCATGATCACGCCGGAAGACCTGGTCATAGCCCTGTCAAATTCTGGTGAAACCAGCGAGGTGACACTGCTGCTGCCACTGATGAAGCGCCTGGCCATTCCGCTCATCGCGTTAACCGGCAAAACGCAGTCGACGATCGCACGCGCTGCCGATATTAACCTGGATGTCAGCATCAGCAAGGAGGCTTGCCCACTGGGGCTGGCTCCAACATCGAGTACCACGGCATCGCTGGCTATGGGCGATGCCCTGGCTGTCGCGGTTTTGCAGGCGCGCGGATTCACCGAAGAAGATTTTGCGCTATCGCACCCAGGCGGCAACCTGGGTCGTCGATTGCTTTTACGCGTCAGCGATATTATGCATTCCGGCGATGCGATACCGTTGGTCGACACCGGGTACAGCCTGAAGCAAACCCTGATCGAAATGACTAACAAGGGTCTCGGCATGGCCGGGGTCCTCGACCCGGAATCTTCCAGGCTGGTCGGTATTTACACCGATGGGGACCTACGGCGCACCTTCGAAAAAATGCCGGACATCGAGACAGCGCTGGTGAAGGACTTCATGACGGCAGATTGCGTAACCATCGATGCAGACCGTATCGCCACCGAGGCGCTCAACCTGATGCACGATAAAAAAATCAATGCGCTCCTGGTCGTCGATGATAACAATTTCGTTCAGGGCGCGTTAAACATGCATGATTTATTAAGAGCCGGTGTGGTATAGCCGTTCCGGGGCCGGTAGGCGGGACTTACTGCTAATATCAGACCACTGGAGAAGCGGGTGCTAACACTGGAAATGAATCGGGTTTTAACAGGGTATTTGCAATGCGACCTTCCCTCATAGTCGTGGTGCTGATCGCGGGTTTGGTCGCGATCGCCGCCGGATGGATTTACCAGTCGCGCTCCCTGTCCCTGGCAACGAGGCCAGAGCTCGATATTCCTACCGATATCGATTATTTTATGGCCGATTTTAAATATCGCTCAATCGACGAAACCGGTAATCTCGACTATCAGTTTCAAAGCCCCTATCTCGAACACTACATCCAGAACGATACCAGCAAAATCGAGGCGCCGGTGGTGCTGGTGTTCGAACCTGATGGCGACTGGCGCTTAAAGGCCGATATTGGCGAGTTGTACCACCCCTCGAACACGATGCTATTGAGCGATAATGTGGTGATGCAGAAAATGGGAAATGACCCTATACTGGTGCGATCGGAAAGCATTTTTTTTGAACCCGACCTGGACCTGGTTTCACTCGAACAGAGTCTCGTGATCGAGTCGTTTAATGCGATTATCACCGCCGATGAGGCGGTGTTTGATTTAGACAATCAGGTCTATAAATTAAAGAATATCAAAGCGATATATTATGACCAAAATAGTTAGCCTCGCTGGCCTGATACTCCTGGTGCTGCCTTCGACGCTTTTGGCGCTTTCCACGGATCGGAATCAACCGATCGAAGTCGAAGCCGATAGCCTCGAAGTCAGAGACGCCGAAAACATCAGTATTTATACCGGTAAGGTGCGCCTCAATCAGGGTAGCCTGGCGCTTCGCGCGGAGCGACTGGTGATACATTTCAACGATCAAAACGAGTTGACCCTGATGGTATTAACTGGCTCTCCGGCAACATTTCGCCAGCTTAACGACGAACAGGAGGAAATGACGGGTCAGGCGGACCGGCTCGAGTATCGAGAAGCCGAGTCAACACTGATATTGCTGGGAAACGCCAAATTTAGCCGCGAGAGCGACACCGTCGAAAGCAACACGATACGCATCAATACCGATAATGACAGTATTCAGGCCGGTGGTTCGACCTCGGATGATCGAGTCAAAATGCTGATTCAACCCAAACAGCAATAGCCAGGGCTGATGCAAAACCCTGATTCCGGCGCAAGGCACAGCCTGGAAGCGATTGAGCTCGCCAAATCTTACCGCGCCCGTGAAGTGGTAAAATCTATTTCACTACGGATAGGGAGCGGCGATATCGTCGGCCTGCTTGGACCCAACGGTGCAGGCAAAACCACCTGTTTTTACATGATTGTCGGCCTGATAAATAACGATAGCGGAACGATCAGGCTTAACGACAGGGCGATCGATCACCTGCCTGTCTATCGGCGAGCACAATTGGGCATAGGGTACCTGCCGCAGGAGGCTTCGGTATTTCGAAACCTCTCGGTGCAGGACAATATTATGGCGGTACTGCAATTGCGTAAGGATATGGACCAGGCGC
>JBGMRM010000215.1:0-4434 GCA_048061415.1 Gammaproteobacteria bacterium
TAAGTCGGCGCAGGTGCCTTTGCATGTCTGGCTTCCCGATTCGATGGAAGGCCCAACACCGATATCCGCCCTGATTCACGCGGCCACCATGGTAACAGCCGGTATTTTCATGGTCGCGCGAATGTCGCCGTTGTTCGAATTGTCGGAAACCGCGTTATCGGTCGTGCTGGTGATCGGTGCGACCACGGCATTTTTTATGGGGCTGGTCGGAATCGTGCAAAACGATATCAAGCGTGTGATCGCCTATTCGACCCTGTCGCAGCTTGGTTATATGACGGTCGCGCTCGGTGCGTCGGCTTATTCGGCGGCGATTTTTCATTTAATGACGCACGCGTTTTTTAAATCGCTGTTATTCCTTGCGGCCGGCTCGGTGATCATCGCGATGCACCACGAACAGGATATGCGCAAGATGGGTGGCCTGAAAAAATACATGCCGATCACCTACTGGGTGTTTTTGGTGGGCTCGTTGGCGCTGATTGGATTTCCTGGTTTTTCCGGATATTTCTCCAAGGAAGCGATTATTATTGCTGCCGAAAATGCAGATATACCAGGTGCCGAATACGCGTATCTGATGGTATTAAGCGGAGTTTTCGTCACCGCATTTTATACCTTCCGAATGTTTTTTATGGTTTTCCACGGTGAGGAACGTATGGATGAACATACGCGTGAACACCTGCATGAATCGCCGCTAGTGGTGACAATTCCACTGATCCTGCTCGCTATACCCTCGGCTATCCTTGGCTGGTTCGCGATGGGGCCTCTCCTGACCGGGGGCTATTTCGATAACGCTATTATCATTCTCAATGAGCACGGTGCGATGGCCGCCGTGGCTGAAATATTTCGTGGTCCGACGAATTTTGTCACGCACGGCTTTCTCGGTCTACCGGTGTATCTGGCCGCCGCGGGTGTGGTAGCGGCCTGGGTTATCTATTTGAAAAAACCTTCGCTTGCGGCCATGGCGAAAGAAAAATCTGGTTTTCTATATAAGCTGCTCGATCAGAAATACTATTTCGACCGTTTTAACGAAATTGTATTTGCGGCGACGGCGCGCGGCGTGGGGCACGTATTTTGGCGCATAGGCGATGCCTTAATGATCGATGGACTGGTAGTTAATGGAAGCGCCCGGCTGGTGGGCTGGTTTTCCGGCGTGATTCGCCAGGTGCAAACCGGCTATTTAAACCACTATGCGTTTGCGATGATATCCGGGCTAATCCTGTTGCTCGGCTGGGCTGTACTGGGCTGAGCCGATAATCGAATCACCAGATAATAAAAAAAGGTATCGTTAAATTATGTACGCTGATTGGCCATTGTTGAGCCTGGTAATCTGGACCCCCATTCTGGGTGGTGTCCTGGTGCTGTTTGCCGGGGACCGGGAGCCGGGCGGCGCGAGAAAAATTGCGCTGGTGGTTTCTATCGCTACATTTTTGCTGACCCTGCCGCTCTATATTCAGTTTAATACCGATACGCCCTTGATGCAGTTTGTCGAACGCCTTAGCTGGATACCGGCATTTAACATCGAATATTTCGTCGGTATCGACGGCATTTCGTTACCGTTGATCCTGCTGACCTCGTTTACCACGGTGATCGTTGTGATCTCCTCCTGGGAAGTGATCCAGTACCGGGTTTCGCAATACATGGCCGCGTTTTTGTTCATGGAAGGTTTCATGATTGGGACCTTTTCGGCGCTCGACTCCATATTGTTTTACATTTTCTTCGAATCGATGCTGATTCCGATGTTTTTGATCATCGGTATTTGGGGTGGCGCTAATCGAATTTACGCGACATTGAAATTTTTCCTGTATACCTTTGTCGGCTCGGTATTATTGCTGGTATCTCTGATTTACCTGTACACCCAGTCGGGCAGCTTTTCGATTTTAGACTTTCATTTATTGCCCCTGACGATGACCGAACAAATCCTGATATTTCTGGCTTTTCTGGTCGCCTTCGCGGTCAAGGTGCCGATGTGGCCGGTACATACCTGGTTGCCGGATGCGCACGTCGAGGCGCCTACCGGTGGGTCGGTGATACTGGCCGCGATTATGTTGAAGGTCGGCGGCTATGGCTTTTTACGCTTTAGCCTGCCGATTACCCCGGATGCAAGCGCCGAACTCGACTGGCTGCTCATTACCATGTCGCTAACCGCCGTGGTGTATATCGGCTTCGTCGCACTGGTACAGCAGGACATGAAAAAACTAATCGCCTATTCATCCGTCGCGCATATGGGCTTTGTCACGCTCGGGTTCTTTATCGTATTTCGGATCATGAATGGTGATAGTGGGGCCGTCGGCGCGGCGTTGGCGCTCGAAGGTGGTATCGTGCAAATGGTTTCACACGGTTTTATATCAGGCGCGATGTTCCTGAGCGTTGGCGTGGTATACGATCGCATGCATAGCCGATTAATAGCAGACTATGGCGGCATGGCTAATACCATGCCGGTGTTCGCCGGGTTCATGGTATTTTTTGCCATGGCGAATGCCGGTCTGCCAGGCACCTCAGGTTTTGTCGGCGAGTTCATGATCATACTGGCGAGCTTTAAGGCCAGTTTCTGGATCGCATTTCTCGCGGCTACGACGCTCGTTCTCGGTGCGGCCTATACCCTCTGGATGATCAAACGCGTCGTGTTTGGCGACATCGCTAACGACAGGGTGAAAGCCCTGGCTGATATCAATAAACGCGAAACGCTGTTTCTGGCAATACTGGCCATCGCGGTATTGGCGCTGGGTGTGTGGCCAGACCCACTGGTCAAAATCATGCACCCGACGATTGAAAACCTGCTGAATCACATCAGCGTATCTAAATTGTAGTCGAAAGTATCCCTATGCCAGAATTTATCCAGCCTGATCTGCTTCCCGCATTACCCGAAATGGTAATGCTTGCGATGACCTGTCTGGTACTGGTTGTCGACCTGTTTTTGCCGCAGGAAAGACGCGGGTTTACCCTGATGCTGGCGATCGCAACGCTTGTTTTAACCCTGTTTGCGATTATCGCCGTTGCGCCGACCGACAGTATTTCGACTTTCGGCGGTTCTTTTGTCCTCGATCAACTGGCGGTCACATTAAAGATAGCCGTCACCGTGATTACGATCCTGGTTTTCATGTACTCACGCGATTACCTGGCTGACCACGGTATCTACAAGGGCGAATACTATGTGCTCGGGCTTTTCGCGACCCTGGGCATGATGATCATGATTTCGGGGCATAGCTTTCTGCTGATTTACCTGGGCCTGGAATTACTGTCACTCTCGCTTTACGCGATGATAGCGTTTAAGCGCGACTCGGTTATCGCCTCAGAGGCGGCAATGAAGTATTTTGTCCTCGGCGCGATGGCGTCCGGATTACTGCTTTATGGCATTTCGATTTTTTACGGCATTACCGGAACCCTGGACATCAATCAGCTCGCCACTGTAGTGTCGCAGACAATGAGTGAAAACCCGGTAGCCCTGTCTTTCGCACTGACTTTTATCGTGGTGGGACTAGCATTCAAACTCGGGGCGGTTCCATTTCACATGTGGTTGCCCGATATTTACCAGGGGTCACCCACTTCGGTCACGCTGTTTATCGGCACGGTGCCCAAAATAGCCGGTTTCGCGATGGCGATCCGTTTACTGGTAGACGGTCTCTCGGACTTGCAGGTCGAATGGTCGCAAATGCTTGTCGTACTGGCGGTGGCGTCGATGGCGATAGGTAATATAGTCGCTATCGCTCAGACCAATTTTAAACGCATGCTGGCCTATTCGACCATCTCGCATGTCGGATTTATTCTGCTGGGCATCCTCTCTGGAACCGATACTGGTTTCGCTGCGGCGATGTTTTACACCCTGACCTATTCGATCACTGCGTCGGTGGCATTCGGCGTACTGTTATTGCTCAATCGTAAAGGGTTCGAAGCAGAAAATATTGCCGACCTATCCGGCTTGAACGATGCCAACCCGTGGATAGCCGCGTTACTCGCGATCGCGATGCTCTCGATGGCGGGCTTGCCACCAACGGTTGGTTTTTATGCCAAGCTGAGCGTACTTCAGGCGGTCATACAGGTTGACCTGGTATGGCTCGCGGTAGTAGCGGTACTGTTCTCGGTGATCGGCCTCTTCTACTATCTACGCATAATCAAGGTCATGTATTTCGACAAGCCCCAACAGGAACAACTACCCACGGTAAAGCAATCGCTCGACGTCAAGGTTCTACTCAGCATTAACGGCCTGAGTTTGGTAGGTCTGGGCATATTTCCTTCGGCATTGATGAGCTATTGTATCCTCGCATTTAGCTGATGGAGCAGGTCGATAGCCTCGCTTGATCGCGAGTCGAAAGTGCCGTGCCTGTACCGCCAGGCAACCTAAATTACACCTTGTAAATTAACATCAACCTAGCTATTATTCCGCGCTCCTGATGCGGGGTGGAGCAGTTTGGTAGCTCGTCGGGCTCATAACCCGAAGGT
>JBGMRM010000216.1:0-4419 GCA_048061415.1 Gammaproteobacteria bacterium
TATCAGTAATCGACATGGCGCTATCGAATGTAAACCGACCATGGCTTTGTGTCGATGTGGTCAGTCGGCGAATAAACCCTATTGCGACGGTACTCATTCGAAGATTGGGTTTAGCAGTAAAAATCAGTTAGACCCGGCCCAGGATCATCTCGACACTTACCAGGGTAAGGAAATCACGATCCACGACAATAGAAGCCTGTGTGCACACGCCGGGTACTGCACCGATGGACTACCGGGCGTATTTCGTCTTCGTGAAGACTCATTTGTCGACCCCGATGGCGCGAGTGTGCAGGAAATCATCGACGTGGTAAAGCTATGCCCATCGGGAGCACTGAGTTATAGCGTCGGGTCCGAGAGCGGGCCGATAAACCTCGAAGATGCTTCGATTTTTATCGAACCCAACGGCCCCTATGTATTGAAAGGCAAGCTGAGCCTGGAAGACACGCCTAAAGGAAAAGGCGCGTCCGAAACCAGCGCCACCCTGTGCCGTTGCGGGGCATCGAAAAACAAGCCGTTTTGCGATGGCTCGCACTGGGATGCAAAATTTACCGATGATAAAAACTAACGAAACGAGGCGAATATCATGAGCAGACACTACCAGGGGAGCTGCCACTGTGGGGCGATAAAATTTTCTTTCGACGCGGAGGAAATTAGCAAGGGAATTCGATGTAACTGTTCGATGTGTTCGCGTAAGGGCGCGATGATGTTAGCCGACATGATCCCGGAAGGTGAACTGAAGATAGAGGCCGATGAAAACGATATCGGGCTTTACCAGTTCGACAGTAAAATAGCGAAGCACTATTTCTGCAAAACCTGCGGCATTTATACCCACCATGAAACCATTCGCGCACCGGGCAACATGCGGGTCAACCTCGGCTGTGTCGACGACCTCGATACCTCTAAACTGGAGCTCCTGGAATTTGACGGCAAAAATCTGCTGTAAATAGAGTTAGTCGGTATACGAACAACTCATGGTCAAGTATGTAAAGCGTGAAAAACAGCATATTCTGGTAGTCATGGCCGACCAGTTGACGGCCCTGGCGCTGGGTTGCTACGGCAATCCAGCGGTGAAGAGCCCGAATATCGATCGGCTCGCCGACCAGGGAGTCGTGTTCGACTCGGCCTATAGCAGCAGTCCGCTGTGTGCCCCGGCGAGGTATGCCTTCATGACCGGGCAAAACATTTCGCAATGCGGTGGATATGATAACGCGGCTTACCTGCCAGCGACGATGCCAACCTTTGCCCATTATCTGCGTTTGATGGGTTATAAAACCTGCCTGTCGGGCAAAATGCACTTCGTCGGCCCCGACCAGCTTCATGGCTTCGAGGAGCGGGTCACCACCGATATCTATCCGGCCGATTTCGGCTGGATACCCGACTGGACCCGTCCCGACGAACGCATCGACCAGTGGTACCACAATATGTCGAGTGTCAGGCAGGCAGGTGTTGCAGCGGTTACCAACCAGCTCGCTTACGATGACGAGGTGGGCGCGCAGGCGATGCGCGCGATCTACGACCATGCACGAAGCGAAGACAACCGGCCGCTCTGCCTGGTGACCAGTTTTATCCATCCACACGACCCCTACGCGACACGCCAGAAGTACTGGGATCTTTACGCCGATGTTGAAATCCCCCTGCCGACGGTACCCCGCCCTGCCGCAGATCAGCAAGATGCGCACAATAAACGGCTCGAACAGTTGATCGCGCTCGATGCGGTGGATATCAGCGACGAGGAAATCATCGACGCCAGGCGCGCCTACTATGGCAATGTCTCGTATATTGACGAATGGCTCGGCCGTTTGCAGTCGACGCTGGAGGAATGCGACATGGCGCAAAATACCACGATCCTGTTTACCTCCGATCATGGCGACATGCTGGGTGAATTCGGTCTCTGGTACAAGATGTCGTTCCGCGAGTGGTCCTGCCGCATACCGATGATCCTCTACCGGCCCGAGCGATTCGCCGCACGGCGGGTCGAACAGCCGGTGGCGCAGGTCGATGTCTTACCGACCCTGCTCGATATTGCCCACGAAGGAACCGGCGCACAAAAACCACAGCCGATCGACCCATTGCAGGGGCGCTCATTGCTAGCGCTGTGCGATGGCGATATGAGCAATGATCCGAATGCCTGCGTGAGCGAATACCTGGCCGAAGGCACCGGCGCACCCATGCTGATGATACGCCGCGGGCAGTATAAATTTATCTCCTGTATCACCGACCCGGATCAGCTATTCGACCTGAAGGCCGACCCCGACGAATGCGTCAATTTGGTGCAGCGCAATCCCGGCGACACGTTAGCAGGCTTCAGACAGGCGGCGGCCGACCATTGGGATGCCGAAGCCTTACAGCAAACCGTCATTCGCGACCAGCAACGACGGCGCGCGGTGCACGCGGCGTTACGCATCGGGCGCTACCAGAGCTGGGATTTTAACCCGCAACGCGATGCCTCTGAAGAGTATACCCGCAGCCACAGGGACCTGACGCGCTTTGATATTACCTCGCGTTTCCCGCGGCCGGCGCCGTTTAAACCGAGGGGAGAGTAAGGGTCGAAGAAAAAATTACCTGTCGATTTTTCGGATGCACCGGTCACCACAGGCCGTATAATGAGCCGCATGCAACACTTACCCAATGAAGATATTCTCTACCAGGCCTTGCTCGAGCGCGACAGTCGGCTCGAAGGGACCTTTTATTTTGGCGTCAAAACCACCGGCATATTTTGCCGCCCCGGTTGCAGTGCGCGTAAGCCTAAAAAGGAAAATGTCGATTACTTCGAATCGATCCAGGGCGCCCTCAAGCAGGGATACCGACCCTGCAAAATTTGTTCACCACTGACTAAAACGGGCGAGGCGCCAGTATGGCTCAAGGCCCTGCTCGACGAAGTGCATCAAAGCCCTGAATCTAATTTTAAAGACGCCGAGCTGCGCGCGCGCAATATTGAGCCAACCCGGCTCAGGCGCTGGTTTCAAAAGCATCACGGCATGAGCTTCCATTCTTATGTGAAAGCGCTGCGCGTCAACCGGGCCTACCGAAAAATGAAACGCAATGGCCGGGTTATCGATGCCGCTTTTGACAGCGGTTACGAATCGCTCAGCGGGTTTCACCTCGCGTTTAAAAATGTTGCGGGCGTCAATCCGTCGCAGGCCAGCTCACAGTCGTTGGTCACCATCACGCAGCTGGCGACGCCGCTCGGACCGATGTACGCCGGCGCCAGCGACCGTGGGCTTTGTTTTCTCGAATTTACCGATCGCAAGATGATCGATCTTCAAATCGAACAATTGCAGCAACGCATGAAGGCCCGGTTTGTCGTCGGCAAGACCTCTATATTAGCCAGTTTGGAATCCCAGCTGGCAGAATACTTCGAGGCTAAGCGGCGTGAATTTGAGCTACCGCTCGATATGACCGGCACCCCATTCCAGATTCAGGCCTGGCAGGCCTTAGGTCAAATACCCTATGGCGAAACACGTTCATACCGGCAGCAGGCACTCGAAGCCGGGAATGCGAAGGCCGTGCGTGCCATCGCCAGCGCCAATGCCAAAAATCATATTGCGATCGTCATCCCCTGCCATCGGGTGATCGCCGCTAACGGCGGTCTCGCGGGTTTCGGCGGCGGCGTCTGGCGTAAAAGGTATCTGCTCGATCTTGAGTCGAATAACTAAGGCAATACGCCTGAATATTTAAAAACAGGTTTACCAGCCTGGCATCAAATCCAGATTGACTGTATACACTGCCCCCTTTATCGTATCGGGCATCTTCTCGATTTCCTCCGGGGCAGTAAATGGCGCAGGCGAACCATAATTATATAGCGGGTGAATGGTTGGCTGGCGCCAGCGAAGTCGCCAATATCAACCCCTCCGATATCTCCGACACCATCGGCATGTACGCCCAGGCCGATGGCGCGCAATTACAGCGGGCACTCGATGCGGCGCATAGCGCACAAAAAGAGTGGGCCCAGACCGGACTCGAAAAGCGTTACAGCCTGTTAATGAATATCGGTAATGAGTTAATCGCCCGGTGCGAAGAACTCGGCACCCTGCTCGCGCGCGAAGAAGGCAAAACCCAGCCCGAGGGCAAGGGCGAAGTTTACCGCTCGGGTCAGTTTTTCACCTATTATGCCGCCGAAGTGCTACGCCAGGTCGGTGACAATGCAGAGTCGGTGCGCGAGGGCGTCGAAATCGAGGTGCGCCGGGAACCGGTCGGCACCGTGGCGGTCATTTCACCGTGGAATTTCCCTATGGCGACCGCGGTATGGAAAATTGCGCCTGCGCTTGCGTTTGGCAATGCAGTAATCTGGAAACCGGCAAATATCGTTCCGGCATCGGCGGTGGCGCTGGCGCAAATTATGGCGCAGCAGGATCTGCCGAAAGGTCTGTTTAACCTGGTTATGGGTTCGGGTAGTAGCATCGGCCAGCAATTGATCGA
>JBGMRM010000217.1:0-4418 GCA_048061415.1 Gammaproteobacteria bacterium
ATTCTCAAGGTTTCAGGGCCCGGCCTTATTGGTATCATCAATAGGTGTCATCTGTCTCTATTGTATATCGATAAAATCAATTTAGCTTGCGTTTAGATCCCGTTTTTGCCGGTTCCTGAAGAGTCCGGCGCCAGATACTGTCGCTCATACACCGGCCTAAAGCGTTACAATGGTATCAGGCGCATAGAAACCCATGGAGAAGTCGATGAAACCAAATGAATTAAGCGAAATTGTGAGTCACGATAAGAGCCATGTCTGGCATCATTTAATCCAGCATAAACCGTTACAGACTACCGACCCAATGGTTATAGTCGAGGGTAAGGGTATGCGCGTGAAGGATATCAATGGGCGTGAATATCTGGATGCGGTATCGGGTGGCGTGTGGACTGTCAACGTGGGCTACGGGCGCGAGAGTATCGCCAACGCGGTGCGCGACCAGCTGGTTAAAATGTGCTACTTCGCCAACTCCGCGGGCAATATTCCAGGCGCAGAATTTGCCGATAAGTTGATCGAGAAAATGCCGGGTTTAAGCCGTGTCTATTACTCGAATTCGGGTTCTGAAGCCAACGAGAAGGGCTACAAGCTGGTACGCCAGCTCGCGAGCCTGAAAAACGATGGCAAGAAACACAAGATTATTTATCGCGACCGTGATTATCATGGCACCACGATTACCGCGCTCAGTTCATGCGGACAGTCTCAGCGCAGGGATCAGTATGGACCCTACACCCCCGGTTTTATCGAGATGCCGCATTGCCTGGCCTACCGCTCAGCCAACGGTGAGGATCCGGATTTTGGCGTGCAGTCAGCGAAGGAACTGGAAAAGATCATCCTGCGCGAAGGCCCGGATACCGTCGGATCGGTCTGCCTCGAACCGATTACCGCCGGTGGTGGTGTCATTGTACCGCCCGAAGGCTATTTCGAAACTATCCAGGAAATTTGCCGGAAATACGGTGTGTTACTGCATATCGACGAAGTCGTGTGCGGCATGGGCCGCACGGGCAAATGGTTTGGCTACCAGCATTTTGGCGTCAAGCCCGATATCGTAACCATGGCGAAGGGTGTCGCCAGTGGTTACGCGGCTATTTCCGTGACCGTCACAACCGAGGCGCTATTCGACGAGTTTCTCGCCGATCCGGTCGATACAATGCATTACTTCCGCGACATAAGCACCTTCGGCGGGTGTGCCGCCGGCCCTGCCGCGGCACTCGAAAACATGCGCATCATCGAACAGGAAAACCTGCTCGATAATGTTAACCAGATGGGCGATTACCTGCTCGATCAATTGCACGAATTACAGCAAAAGCATGCGATCATCGGCGATGTGCGCGGCAAGGGTTTGTTTGTCGGCGCGGACCTGGTCGAGGATCGCGATACACGCGAACCGGTCGGTGAATCGGTTGCAGCAGCGGTGGTAGCAGACTGCCTGAAACAGGGGGTCATGATCGGTAAGACCAACCGTAGTCTGCCACGGTACAATAATACCCTGTGCCTGAGTCCAGCGCTGATATGCACCAAAGACGAAATCGATCAGATCGTGTCTTCAATCGATGTGGCGTTCGGTAATTTGCCAGGCTAGTCAATCCCTGAAGTGACGCGGTGAACTCCCCGGCGCCCGATTACCCCGGCTCAGACCGGGCGGCCGAGCTATGCGATCGGTGAGTAGCTGATGGAGAGCTATTTTCCGTATCGAGTTGCGCTGGTAATGACCTTTAAGAAATCTCCATAACCGACTATATACAATCATCGGATCAAAATTCTGATACTGGTTTCGATTTAATCTGATCTATAATTCGCGGGCTGTCGCCGAACTCAGGTATCTCTTTAATCTTGTCAGCAAAACCGGGGAAAATCGTGGAAAGAGAAGCAATGAATTTTGACGTGGTTATCGTCGGCGCCGGTCCTTCCGGGCTGACTGCGGGAATCCGCCTCGCGCAACTGGCGCAGCAGCAGGAGCGCGAATTGAGTCTGTGCATTCTCGAGAAGGGCTCCGAAGTAGGTGCGCATATTCTCTCCGGCGCCGTGCTGGAGCCTCGCGCGCTAAACGAGTTGATCCCCGACTGGCAGGACAGGGGTGCGCCGCTCACCGTGCCGGTGAAATCCGACCGGTTTCAGTACCTGACGAAAACCGGCGCAATACCCATGCCGACTCCGCCGCAGATGCATAATGAAGGCAACTACATCATCAGCCTCGGTAATTTTTGCCGCTGGCTGGCTGAGCAGGCTGAAGAACTCGGGGTCGAAGTCTTCCCCGGTTTTGCCGCCGCCGAAGTACTATACGACGAATCCGGTGCGGTGCGCGGGGTCGCTACCGGCGACATGGGGATAGGCAAGGATGGCCAGCCCACCGACAATTTCGAACCCGGGGTCGAGTTGATTGGTCGCCAGACCATCTTTGCCGAAGGTTGCCGTGGCTCGCTCACCGGTGAATTGATGGAGACTTTCGGCTTGCGCGATGGGGTCGAACCGCAAACCTATGGACTCGGCATTAAGGAACTGTGGGAAGTCAAACCGGAAAAACACGATGAGGGCGCCACGCTTCACACCATCGGCTGGCCGCTGAAGTCCGATACCTACGGTGGGTCGTTCATCTATCACAATGCCGATAACCAGGTAGCAGTCGGATTCGTCGTCGGCCTCGATTATAAAAACCCTTACCTTAGCCCGTTCGAAGAATTCCAGCGATTTAAGAACCACCCGAAGATTCGCCCCATTTTTGAGGGCGGCAAACGCATTGCCTACGGTGCGCGCGCCATTTCGGAAGGCGGCTTGCAATCGATCCCGAAACTGACGTTTCCCGGTGGCCTGCTGGTTGGCGATACCGCGGGCTTCCTCAATGTGCCAAAGATCAAGGGTACTCATACCTCGATGAAAAGCGCGATGCTCGCAGCCGAAGCGGTGTTTGAACTGCTGCCGGCCGAGTACGACGAAGCCAATCCAGGCCCGGCGCCCGAAGCCACGGCTTACCCCGAGCAATTGAAAAAATCCTGGCTATGGACTGAATTGAAAAAGGTTCGAAATATCCGCCCCGGATTCAATAAAGGCCTGTGGACGGGCCTCACCTACGCTGCACTCGAAACCTACATTCTGCGTGGCATGACGCCCTGGACCATGGGGCACCATAAGGATCACGAGCAAATCGGCAACAAGGACGATTACGCTAAAATCGACTACCCCAAACCCGATGGGAAAATCAGTTTCGATCGACTCTCTTCGGTCTACCTGTCGGGCACTTTTCACGAAGAAAATCAGCCGGCGCACCTGCGCCTGCGCGATGACAGCGTGCCGATAGAATTAAATCTGGCGCAATACGATGCCCCGGAACAGCGTTATTGCCCGGCGGGAGTGTATGAAATCGTCGAAACCGACGGAAAGCCTGCGTTGCAGATCAACGCGCAAAACTGCGTGCACTGCAAGACCTGCGACATCAAGGACCCGAGCCAGAATATACATTGGGTGGTGCCGGAGGGAGGGGGAGGCCCCACATACCCCAACATGTAAAAAAGTGCTTTTGAAATCGCTCATTTTTCGCGATTGCTGCGTTAGCCTGGTGCTCAGACGGTCGTGTATTATCTATACACTCGCGTCTTCCGCGCCAGGCTGCCTTGCACTCCCAAAAAATGAACGATTTCAAAAACACTTTTAAGTTCTTGATAATTATTTTCATTCCGGTCGCCGAGCCGGAATCGGGCCGTAAAATAACTTCGTCATTCCGGCCTCCGAGCCGGAATCTATTGTAACATTGTCTGTGTCAGTTCAGATCTAGCCACTGTATTAATCAGATCTCCCGGAGACGTCCAATGCCACATTGTATTATCGAATATTCTCACGAGGTTGCCGATCAGGTATCGATCGATGACTTGATCGCCGCGGCGCATCGGGGTGCGATGGATTCCGGGCTGTTCGATGAATACGATATCAAGACGCGTGCCATGGCCTGTCTACATCATCGTACCGGGCAGACGCAGGATTCGTTCGTACATGTGACTTTGCGCCTGCTGTCTGGCCGCAATGACCAGCAAAAGAGCCTCTTGAGTGAAAAACTACTCGCCAGCATCGAGCCGCTATTACCCAATGTGGCGAGTGTCGGCGTCGAAATTTGCGACATGCATAGCGAAAGCTATCGCAAGCGGGTGTTACCTTAGGGCGCATTGAGCAAAAGGCATTGCGCCGCTCGTGCATCGCGCTAAAGTTAGTATGCCGGCGGTATCGCCGGCCACCTAAAACTGGCAGAATCGCGATTCCCGGTAAAACATTTACTTATTTGCAGAGCAAAATCATGTCGTTGTTCAACATCAAGGAGTCGCGTTTACCGAACTGCCGGTCGTGGCTCTCTTATATGGTCGAAGAAAATACCAGGAGCAACCTATGGCACTACGCCTGGGAATAGATACCGGCGGCACCTACACCGATGCGGTGCT
>JBGMRM010000218.1:0-4396 GCA_048061415.1 Gammaproteobacteria bacterium
GATACTCTTGTCGACCTGGGCGGCGACGCGATCGCCTGGCTGCACACCCAGTGCGCTCAGGGTATTAGCCACGCGTGCAGTTTTGACCAGTAACTCGCCGTAGCCGATACCATTGCCATCGGCCAGGCGCAGGCACGGCGCCTGCTCCGGTTGCGCGTTAAATAATGTCTGGAATAGCAGGTTAGTCACGGCATATAACTCTTGATATGAGATTATACATCCCTGATTGGTGTAGTGGACGAAGCTCGCTTTTTGAAGTGAATGATGGAATACTCGGGACTACATTGATTGAATCACAAACCATCCTCGCGGCTTTGGCCATTTCCGTTCTGCTCGCCCCAGTCATTGTTGTGTGGTTGGGCCAGGGTGTCGCGCATATGGAAAAAAACACCAAAACGGATCTCACGGCATTGCTTATTACAGTGCCCGCGTACTTTCCGGCGTCATTTGGCCTATGGTTGCTGGGTGGTAAGCTTCGTTCCCGGCTTCGATCTCGTGACACTCCATAAAACACTACTACTGACGCCCCGACGCAGCCTGGCTGGGCGAAACGGTAAGCATTAAACGATAACCCAATAATGACGATAATATTTAAGGGTTTTTAATAATTCTGTGTGAACTTATGGAGAAAATTATGAACATCAAAATCTCAAAAATTATTGCCGGTTTCATCCTGGCGGCATTGTTCTGGTCGGTCAGCGCCGGCGCCGAGCGTATAGTGATAGAAGCGGTGGGATTTGCAACGCCGGAATCGGTTGAATACTACGCCGCAGAAGATGTCTATCTTGTCACCAACATCAACGGAAGCCCGCTCGAGGCCGATGGAAATGGTTTCATTTCAAAATTAAGCCCTGACGGGAAGGTTATTAATCTGAAATGGATTGACGGCACGAAAAAGGGTATCAGGCTCAACGCACCCAAGGGTGCGGCCATCGACGGAAATATCCTGTATGTCGCAGATCTCGATGAGGTCCAGTTGTTCGAGCTTCCAGGCGGTAGACAGATAACCAGTGTCAAGATTGAGGGCAGTACTTTTTTGAATGGCATCACGCCGGGCGAGGATAACAATGTTTACGTGACCGATAGTGGGTTGATGGGCGGTGAGGGTGGTTTTGTTCCCTCCGGTAGCGATGCGGTTTACGAGGTCACGGCGGCTGGAAAATACAAAACTATTGTAAAAGATAAGAATATGGGGCGCCCCAACGGAATAATCAGGCAGGGCGATAAATTTACGGTAGTGACTTTCGGTAGCGGTAAGGTCTATAGCCTCGATAAAATGGGGAAGCGAAGTTCGATGCCCACGCCACCCAAAGGTGCGCTTGATGGTTTGTTAAGGATGGACGATGGCAGTTACCTGATTTCTAGCTGGAACGGTTCGGCTATATACAGACTGGGGAAAGATGGCGTCTATACGACCCTGGCGGATTCCCTCAAAGGGCCCGCGGATATCGGATACGACAGCAAACGCAAGCGTGTGCTCGTTCCCCTGTTCACGCAGAATAAGGTGGTTATATTGCCGCTTTAGCTCTGCTGCGTGATCCGGCGCGACACAGGGGCTGCGGCGGCAGTATATCTAAAGGAAATCTTGTACCGTGATCCGGTTTTAGACTTAAAATTACCCGGATTAACACCTGATAAGAGGAAAATGAAATGGCAAATGAAGGTTATCACGAACCCATCGATGAATTGACTGACGAAACACGTGATATGCACAGGGCTATCACGTCGTTGATGGAGGAGCTTGAGGCGGTAGACTGGTATAACCAAAGAGCTGATGCCTGCAAAGACAGGGAATTGAAAGCGATCCTCAGTCATAACCGCGATGAAGAAAAGGAACATGCGGCGATGGTTCTCGAATGGATACGTCGGAAAGACCCCGCATTCGACAAGGAACTAAAAGATTTTCTGTTCACCGAGAAGCCTATTGCCCACGAATGAAGTCATTGGCCCCTGGTAAAATTATAATCACCATTAATTTAGACTGAATAATCCTTGCTTATGATGACAGCTATCACGAATATTTTGATTGGAATAGTGGCCCTGCTGCACCTCTACTTCCTGGTGCTGGAGATGTTTCTGTGGGATAAGCCGACTGGTCTTAGAACCTTCGGGCATGATCCGGACTTCGCCCGGAAGTCGAAGGCGCTGGCGATGAACCAGGGGCTTTATAATGGGTTTCTGGCGCTCGGACTCGCCTGGGGCCTCAGCCTGGGAGCGGGCGGTGACGCAATCAAAATATTTTTTCTCGCCTGTGTCGTGGCGGCCGGTGTATTCGGCGGATTAAGCGTTCATCGAAAAATACTGTTGATACAGGCTTTGCCCGCGTTGGTGGCGCTGCTTTTGCTGGTACTATCCTGAGCCCTGCCAAATCGATCAAATCCTCTTAGGGGTGATGTTCAGGATACCGACCCGCGGGCGCATTATCCGGAAATCAGGCTAAAAGCCAAAAATTGCCTTCATGTCGGATCCAAATTATCGGGGAATCGCCTGAAAATACCCTGTTTTTATTCGAAAAATACCTTTGACTCGCTGTTTCGACTAGGTATAATCCGCGCAGCTTGAAAGAGCAACTTATATTTATGCACACCGTTTCGAAGTCCCATCTTTAGTACCTCGTCTTGATTTCCATAATTGATAACACTCCTTCTTGCAAGAAGACCTGATAAACAGGTCTATTTTTTTAATTTAGCAGGATTTTCATATGTCTACTACCACAACTGGTACCGTTAAATGGTTCAACGAAGCCAAAGGCTTTGGTTTTATTGAACAGGAATCCGGTCCCGACGTTTTCGCCCATTTCAGTAATATTTCTGGTTCGGGCTTCAAAACACTGGCCGAAGGCCAAAAGGTCGAATTCGAAGTTACCCAGGGCCAAAAAGGTCCTCAAGCCGAGAATATCGTCGCAGTTTAGTTGTATCGATCACGGCTGCTTAGCCTGATTATCAGTCTGGGCAGTTGTCTCTTACCTTCGGGTATAAAGAGATTGGTAAGGGTGGGGCTGAAAAGTCTCACCCTTTTTTATGGGCCGAAATTCCGGCCGCGGAAAGCGACAGGTCGAGGTGAATTATCGCATGTATTTCTTTCGACCTGTTTCGCCAGTAAACTCGCGGAATATTCCAGGCTCTATATTCAATGAGTAAATCGATCTTTAGCGGCGACTTTAAGGCGCATCCATTCTGGTGGGATGAAACGCCCCGAGTGGATACAGATCGGGTTGATCTGCCCGAAAAAACCGATGTGCTAATTATTGGTTCAGGCTATACCGGCCTGCATTGCGCGCTCGAAACCGCAGGTGACGGCAGGGATACGCTGGTGATCGATGAGCAAACCCCAGGCTGGGGTTGCAGTGCGCGCAATGGCGGTCAGGTCAGTGGGGAAGTGAAACCCGACTATGATGCGCTCTCGAGGAAATACGGTGCAGATCAGGCATTCGATCTGATTCGAGAAGCGCATAATTCGCTCGACTGGTTAAGCGAATATATTCATTCAGAGCATATCGACTGCGATTTTATCCAGTGCGGGCGGTATCATGCCGCGCACAATCCCCGCCAGTTCAAACGCCTGGTGGAGTTAGCCAATAACCAGCCTGGCGGACTCGAACAGCCACTCAGTATTGTCGAGCGCAAGGACCAGGCGAGCGAAATCGATAGCGATTTTTATCATGGTGGGCTGGTCTTCTGCAGACATTGTTCGCTCGATCCGGCGAAATACCATCAGGGAGTTTTACAGGCCGTGACGGCTTGCGGCGCTCGTGTCGTATCCCACTGCCGGGCTTTACATATTGAACGCCGTAGTGACGGCTTTCGTGTGACCACCAGCAAGGGCGTTATCGATGCCAAAAAAGTGGTAGTAGCGACCAGTGGATATACCGGGGCAGTCACACCGTGGCAGCGTCGCCGCCTGGTTCCTATCGGCAGTTACATGCTCGCAACCGAGCAACTCGACCCGGCCCGGGTCAGCGCAATGATGCCGAAAGACCGCGTCTATAGCGACACGCGGAAACTGGTAGTCTATTATCGCCGATCTCCCGATGGCACACGGATATTGTTTGGTGGCCGAGTTTCGGTGTTTGAGTCCGACCCGGTGAAAAGCGCGCCGGCGCTACGGCAGGAAATGCTGCGTATCTTTCCGCAACTAGAAGACGTCCAGCTAAGCCATGCCTGGATGGGGTTTGTCGGTTTCACCTTCGACTTTTTGCCCCACCTGGGAGAGCAGGATGGTCTGTTCTATGCGATGGGCTATTGCGGTTCGGGTATTTGCCTGGCGAGTTACTTTGGTAACCGGCTGGGTATGCAGGTATTGGGTCGGGCCGAAGGCAGGATCGCGTTCAACGACCTCAGGTTCCAGAATCGACCGCTATACACGGGTAAGCCCTGGTTCCTGTTGGCCGTAGTGC
>JBGMRM010000219.1:0-4394 GCA_048061415.1 Gammaproteobacteria bacterium
GATGTCGCGCGAGAGCGTCCATGGATGGTTTACAGCGTTCCTGTAAATATATACCGGTGGTTGCGCTTCCCAGAGTTCAGTCAATAAGAATTTATGCAAGGATTTAGTGTTTGAAATTAAATCTGTCCGGCATTGATCCGGACCGATGGTGATAGCCTACCGCAGTGCCTTCGGTAATGAAAAGGCCACATCCTCGCTAAATCCGAGTGATGAAACCGAGGTAACGCCTTTGTCTTTGAGGAAATTGATGACATTTTGCACCAGCAGCTCGGGTGCCGAGGCGCCTGCCGTGATGCCAATTCGTTTTTTGTCCCTGAGCCAGTCGAGCTGGATATCCTCGGTACCGTCGATCAGGTAGCCTTCGATCTTTTTATTTTCGGCGATTTCCCGCAGGCGGTTGGAGTTGGAGCTGTTTCTGGAACCCACCACCAGGATCAGATCGCATTGTTCGGCCAGTTGCTTGGCCGCATCCTGACGGTTTTGCGTGGCGTAGCATATATCGTCTTTCCTCGGTCCCTGGATACGGGGGAATAATTCGTACAGGGTATCTATCACCAACGCAGTATCGTCCTTCGACAGGGTTGTTTGCGTGACGAAACGTAATTCCTGCGGGTTTTTGACGGTTAATTTCGCCACATCGTCGGATGTTTCGACCAGGTAGATCTCGCCTCCGTTCGAGTTGTCGTACTGACCCATGGTGCCTTCGACTTCCGGATGCCCCCTGTGGCCGATGAGGATTGTTTCTATACCCTTGCGGCTATACCGACTGACTTCCATGTGTACCTTGGTGACCAGCGGGCAGGTGGCGTCGAATACGTTTAATCCGCGGCGCCTGGCTTCATCCTGTACCGCCCTGGAAACCCCGTGTGCGCTAAAAATAACATAACTGCCATCGGGCACCTGCTCGAGTTCATCGACGAAGATCGCGCCTTTTTTATTCAGGTCATCGACCACATAACGGTTATGCACGACTTCGTGGCGTACGTAGATGGGCGCACCGAACAATTGAATTGCGCGTTCGACGATTTCGATGGCGCGGTCGACGCCAGCGCAAAAACCACGGGGGTTGGCGAGCAGGACTTCCATTCGGCGATTTTAACGCCGTAGCGTGCACTTTGACCAGCAAACGAATGATTTAGATCGGCCTGCGCTCGATCGTCGGCGATCCCGAAAATGGCGCAGGGTGGTCGGGCTAGTTTTCCGGTGGCGCCGTTTTGTTCTGTCCTGAAAAACCACTCACTACCAGTATCACCGCACCCGCACTTATGGCCACATCGGCGAAATTGAAGGCTGGCCAGGGGTAAGAGCCTAGCCATACCAGGAGGTAGTCGATCACATAACCCAGGTAAATACGGTCGATCAGGTTGCCGATCGCGCCGCCGAGAATTAGACAAAGCGCGATGGCGGTTAATTTTTCACCGGGCGTCAGCTTTTTGATCCAGAAGAAAATGATGATACTGATCACGATTGCGGTGACCGTGAAAAACCATCGCTGCCAGCCACCGGCGCCGGCGAGGAAACTAAATGCTGCGCCGGTATTATAGGTCAGATACCAGTCGAAAAAGGGTAGTACATTGACCGACTGGCGCAGGGGCAACACCGACTCGGCTACAAATTTCGCAAGCTGGTCTACCACTACCACCAGTACGCTGATCCATAACAGTTTTAATTGTGGTCCAGGCGCATCATCAGGCTCAGGCATAGCGTCGGATCTCGCCATCGCCATCGACGTTCTCGATACAGCGTGCGCACAATTCCGGGTGAGTGTGGTGGCTACCCACTTCCTCGCGGTGATGCCAGCAGCGCACGCATTTGGTATGTCCGCTAGCGACAACGACGACGGCGAATTGATGATCGCCTGCGAGTTGCACCGGGTCGGCATTTTTCAATTCACCGATTGGCGCGAGCCTCGCTTCGGAGGTAATCAGCAGGAAACGCAATTCATCGTGGATCACCTGTAGCTGGTCGATCAATAACGGGTCGGCATATATCGTCACTTCTGCGTCGAGGGATGAGCCTATCTGACCATCCTGGCGCAGGGCTTCGAGTTTCTTTGTCGCTTCGGTGCGAACCAGGTCGATCAATTCCCAGACTTCAGGTTTGATCTGGCCGTTTTCGTAGTCGAACAGGCCGTCGTACCACTCCGCGGTGAATACGCCCAGATCATCGCGTTCGCCGGGCATATTTTCCCACACTTCGTCGGCGCTAAAACTCAATATAGGCGCGATCCAGCGGGTCATCGCTTCGGTGACATGGTACATCGCGGTCTGGCACGAACGCCGCGCGAGCGAGTCTGCCTGCGTGGTGTATTGCCGGTCCTTGATCACATCGAGGTAATAGCCACCCAGTGTTTCGGAACAGAAGTTGTGAATTTTTTGTACCGCTACGTGGAACTGGTAGGTGTCGTAAAGCTGCTGTAATTCCTTTTGCAACGACAGGGTTTGCGCGATGATCCATCGGTCGAGTGCGAGCAGGTCGGGCGCCGCAATTAAATCTTTGGCTGGATCGAAGCCGCTGGTATTGGCCAGCAGGAAGCGCAGCGTATTGCGAATTCTCCGGTACGCGTCGGCGGTGCGCTTCAGTATTTCGTCCGAAATGGACATTTCACCGGAGTAATCGGTGGCCGCAACCCACAGGCGCAGGATATCGGCGCCCAGGGTGTTGGTGATCTTGATCGGCGCGACGACATTTCCGATCGATTTCGACATCTTCATACCCTTGGAGTCGACCGTGAATCCATGCGTCAATACCTGACGGTAGGGCGCCTGACCCTGCATCGCACAGGAGGCCAGCAGCGAGGATTGAAACCAGCCGCGATGCTGGTCAGAGCCTTCCAGGTACATATCGGCAGGAAAATTAAAGCGCTCGTCTTTTTGCAGCACACTGTAATGCGTCGTGCCCGAATCGAACCAGACATCCAGAGTATCACTGAGCTTGATGTAGTCTTTTGCTTCGGTGCCGAGTAGCTCCTCGGCTTCGAGTGAAAACCAGGCCTGAATACCGCCCACTTCGATACGTTGGGCGACCTTTTCGATTAGCTCGGCGGTATTCGGGTGCAATGCCTGCGACTCCCTGTGGACGAAAATCGGTATCGGTACCCCCCAGTAACGCTGGCGCGAAATACACCAGTCGGGGCGGTTTTCGATCATGCTTTCGATTCGTGCCTGACCCCAGGCGGGTACCCATTGGACTTTGCTGATCTCCTGCATCGCTAGCTCGCGCAGGCCAGCCTGCTCCATGCTGATGAACCATTGTGGGGTGGCGCGAAAGATGATTGGGGTTTTGTGGCGCCAGCAATGCGGGTAACTGTGCAGAAATTTTTCTTCGTGCTGTAACGCGCCTTTTTGCATCAATACTTCGATTACATGGTTGTTTGCGCTAAACACGTGTTCGCCTGCGAAGAACTCGGTATTGGGTAAAAAGCAACCGTTGTCACCGACCGGGTTATAGATTTCGAGACCGTATTTTTTGCCAATCACGAAGTCATCCTGGCCATGGCCGGGCGCAGTATGCACAGCGCCGGTACCCGCTTCGAGGGTGACGTGATCGCTAATCACGACCAGCGATTCGCGCTCATAAAAGGGGTGGCGCAGGCGCTGGTTTTCCAGCAGTTCGCCCTTGCCATACGCGATCACCTGGTATTCCTCGATACCGTATCGAAGCATAGCGTCCTTCACCAGGTCTTCGGCCAACACCAGGCGCTCCTTTCCAGACGGGCCTGCTACTTGCAGAACCACGTACTCGAAATTTGGATTGAGTGCAACCGCGAGGTTGGCCGGTAATGTCCAGGGGGTTGTAGTCCAGATCAGAACCGACATCGGCCCCTCGCCCGGGTGGCCCGGCGCCGTGTGCAGCGCATTGATAAAACCCTCTTCGTCGACCACTGGGAACCTGACATCTATTGCCGGGGAAGTCTTATCCTTGTAGTCGACCTCTGCCTCGGCAAGCGCCGAGCCGCAATCGGTGCACCAGTGCACCGGCTTGTCGCCCTTGTGCAGGTGGCCGTTGGCAATGATGATGCCCAGCGAGCGTACGATATTGGCTTCGGTTTCAAATTTCATCGTCAGGTAAGGGTCGTCCCAGTCGCCAAGTACGCCGAGGCGGATAAAATCGGCCTTTTGTTTCTCGATCTGCTTTTGCGCGTAAACCCGGCAGGCCTGACGAAACTCGTCCACTTCGACCTTGACTCCTGCCTTGCCAATGGCTTTTTCGACCTGGTGCTCGATCGGCAGGCCGTGGCAATCCCAGCCCGGCACGTAGGGGGCGTCGTCGCCATTGAGGGTCCGGGCCTTGACGATCATGTCTTTCAATATTTTGTTGACCGCATGACCGATATGAATGTCACCGTTCGCATAGGGTGGGCCATCGTGCAGTATGTAGCGCTTTTTCCCGCT
>JBGMRM010000220.1:0-4369 GCA_048061415.1 Gammaproteobacteria bacterium
GGTAAGTTGAGAGTTTTCCGAGATAGCCAATGTCGTTCACGGTACCCTTTAGCCGGTTCGATTTTCCCTCGGGTTTAGTTTTCGAAATTCTTATTTTCTCAGGGCGTACCGCAATCCAGACTTTGCTACCCTCCTGAATAGAAACGCCGTGATCGATATAAAATTCGCATTCGGGTCGGGTGCTTTTAACCACGACATGGTCGGGGCCGTTTTCGGTCACGCGCCCCTCGAACATATTAGCGTTGCCAATAAAATTAGCGACGTTGCGCGATTGCGGAAATTCATAGATTTCTGTCGGGGTGCCGATTTGCATAAAACGGCCACTATCCATCACCGCAATACGCGTTGACAGGGTCATGGCCTCTTCCTGGTCGTGGGTGACCACGACAAACGTGACACCCAGTTGATCCTGAATATTCATCAACTCGAACTGAGTTTGTTCTCGAAGGCGTTTGTCGAGTGCGCCCAGCGGCTCGTCGAGCAATAAAACCTTGGGTTGCTTCACCAGTGCGCGTGCCAGCGCCACACGTTGTTTTTGCCCGCCGGAAAGTTGATGCGGTTTGCGCTTGCGAAATCGAGTCAGTTCGACCATTGCGAGCATTTCCTCGACGCGTTGGTCTAATTCAGTCTTGTTCATACCGTCGCGTTGCAAACCGTAGGCGACATTTTTCTCGACCGTCATGTGTGGAAACAGTGCATAGGACTGAAACATCATGTTGACCGGCCGTTCGTAAGGCGGCACATCGTTCATGTTGACGCCGACGATAAATATGTTGCCGGATGAGGGTGTTTCGAATCCAGCCAGCATGCGCAGCAGGGTAGTCTTCCCGCACCCCGAGCCACCGAGTAGCGAGAATAGCTCGCCCTTATAAATATCGAGGTCTACGTTATCGACAGCGGGAAAGTTGCCGAAATGTTTGCTGACGCTTTGCAGCTTGATAAAAGGCTCGGCTTCGGGATCCATCCATGGGCGTTCGACGAGTTTCTTCTGGTCAGACATTGAGTCGCTCCACTAATCGAACCAGGTTAAAAACCGGGGTGACTGCTACCAATCACCCCGGAATGGTACTTGCAGGTTTAATTGCCTGACTTGAAGTTGGTCCAGGTTCTGGTTCTCACGCGTTCCATTTTAGGTGGCAACACGGCCAGAGTATACATCTTGGCTACCTGATCCGCTGTTGGGTAGGCCGCCTGGCTGCCGGTGACTTCTTCGTCGATCATGCTGATAGCATCTTTATTGGCGGTGGCATACCAGGTGTAATTACTGTCGTCGGCAGCAACCTTCGGGCGCATCATGTAGTTCAGGAACAGATGGGCATTCTCTACATTCTTCGCGTCTGCCGGAATGACCCAGCCGTCAACCCAGAGGTTGGCCGCGCCCTGTCCGGGTGGCAGGAAAAAGTCGAGCACCACACCCGTATTGGCTTCCTTCGCCCCAGACATCGCCAGTAAGCCATCGGGACCCCAGGTGACCGCGACGCAGAATTCGCGCTGCGGCATTCTTTGATAGGCATAGTTATCGAAGGTTTTGATATACGGGCGAATCTTTTTCAACATGGCTTCGACTTCCTGATAGTCGGATTTTTTGGTCGAAGCGGGGTCCTTGCCCAGGTATGCGAGCGCCATCGGGATAATATCGCCTGGGGAGTCAAGAAAGGATACGCCGCATTTGGCCAGTTTTTTCATGTTTTCAGGCTTGAAAATCAAATCGAGCGAACCGATCGGTGCATCGGGAAAAGTTTTCTTTACCAGCGCTTCGTTATAGGTAACGCCACTCGAACCCCACATATACGGGATGATGTACTGATTGCCCGGATCCCAGTTTTTGCTCAACTGCCCCATGATCTCAGAGCTCATGTGCTTTAAATTCGGAAGCTTGGACTTGTCCAGCTTTTGCAGTATACCGGCAGGGATCAGGCGTCCGACGGATGAACCAGCATGGACGACCACATCGTAACCCGAGCTACCAGCCAGCAGCTTGGCGTCGATGGTCTCGACCGAATCATAAGTATCGTAGGTGACCTTGATGTCAAATTCTTTTTCGAAGTTGGCGATGGTTTCTTCACCGATATATTCCGCCCAGTTGGTCACGTTTAGCGTACCGGCGGCGGATGCCGCGGTTGAGCCTGCGATCAATGCGGCGGCAGCAAAGCTGACAATTGCGCCAGTTGCAGTTTTTTGGGACATTTTCATTGTATCCTCCAGGGACTGATTTTATGGGTTATGAACACGTGCTAGCGTTCAAATTCTCATTAAATTTATTGTCTTAAGTTACGCAGATGCTGAAACCAATTTACACACTTGTGTTTGCGAAATCAGAAAAATTAACATTAGCACATTAGCAATCGGGTTGTCATATTATTGGATCTCAACGACTGCTTTTCGACAACTAGTGCAATTGTGATCACAAGCATTTTGATTGCCAAACATTTTTGTCGATACCCAGGTGCTCTGCCGTACAATATGGTCATAATTACGGGCTATTTTGCCAATTTCTATTTTATCAATGGTGATCACAAATACTTAATTCTGTCCAGCTATTCGCCGAATAGTTTCACCCTCGGCCGGGTAGATAAGCTCGATTAATTCGAAGATTCCCCGGACTGCCTGTTTACGTTTGAATCCAGCCGGACCGATTAAAAAATTTTGCCAAAGCCCATCCACCATGCCTTCGATGCTAAGCGCTGCGGTTTTCGCGCTGAGGGTTGACTCGCCTGACCGCCCGATTTGCCTGCACAGCGACAACAGGGTTTGCGAATAGGCGAGGTCGTGATGCCCGCACAGGGCCATATACCTGGGACGCGAGCGTGTTTCTCCCCAGAATGCGTACCAGACACTAATTTTTTTCCGGTTACAGATCGCCGGTTTGAACGAGGCCTTAACCAAAGCGCACAGTTGCGCGACCGGGTTCGCATCGGCTTCTTTCAGGGCGTCTTTCCAGCACGTCATATATTCGTCACTCAGATAGCGCAATGCCTGTTCGAGCAGTGCGTCCTTGGAGCGGAAGTGAAATACGACATTACCCTGGGACACCCCAGCCTGTTTCGCGATGTGGGCCAGTGTCGTCTGCGAAAAACCCAGCCTGTCGATGCAATCGATCGTAGCTTCGATCAACTGTTGTTTGCGAAACTCACGCTGAAGCGCCCGATTGCGGCTGGATAAATTTTTTTCGGTGACGCTGGTGGAAACCAATGAATGCTCCATTGATGGTCGAGGCAAGGTCGAATTTAAATTAAATTGAGTGTTCAGTCAATGAAAGTTTGTATATTATTGAATTAATTGACTTAAATATTAAATTTAACTAAAATGTATTTTTCCACATAAAACCGGGAACCCTGTACTATGCCGCATTCAACCGCTGAATTGAGACGTGACGACAATCGATTTATACACCCGTGGGAAGACCTGGCACAGCTAGATCAAAACCAGCGCACGGTGCTCGACAAGGGTGAGGGTGTTTATGTTTATGATAGCGACGGCCAGCGTTTGCTCGACGGCCCCGGCGGTATGTGGTGTGTCAATATCGGGCACGGCCGCGAGGAAATGGCGCAGGCTATTTACGATCAGATTATGCAACTCACCTATGCATCGCCCTGGTCGCTGGCGACTGGCCCGGCGGCTACATTCAGTGCCGTGCTGGCAGCCGAGTCGCCGGGCGATTTAAACCATGTGTTTTTCACTACGGGCGGGTCAACCGCGGTAGATTCTGCGTTGCGTTTCGTACAGTTTTATAACAACGTGCGCGGCAAGCCTCAAAAGAAACATATTATCTCGCAGCAAATGGGGTACCACGGTAGTACCTATCTCGGCGCCAGTGTCTCGGGCAAGGAGCGCGACAAGAATCACCTCGACTTTGAAGAGAAGCTGATACACCACATCCCGGCGCCGCACCCGCTGCACAGGTCAGCCGGGCAATCCGAAGCCGATTTTCTCGACCAGTGTGTGGCCAACCTGGAAAACCAGATCCTGGAGACAGGACCGGACAAATGTGCGGTTTTCGTCGCCGAGCCGATTCTCGCTTCCGGTGGCGTGATCATACCGCCCCGGGGTTACCATCGGCGCTGCCTCGAAGTTTGCCGGAAATACGATATGTTGTACCTGTCGGATGAAGTCGTGACATCGTTCGGACGTCTCGGCCACTGTTTCGCCTCGGAGGCGATTTTTGGCATTCAACCCGACATTATCACGACCGCCAAGGGCCTGACCTCGGCCTATGTGCCGATGGGCGCCTTCCTGGTATCGGACCGGTTGCTGGCCGAAATTCAACAAAAAGGTGGCGACAGTACCGTATTTTCCAACGGCTTTACCTATTCGGGTCACCCGGTCGCCGCGGTGGCTGGGTTGAAGAACCTCGAAATTATGAAACGCG
>JBGMRM010000221.1:0-4351 GCA_048061415.1 Gammaproteobacteria bacterium
GTTGATATCTTCACCCGCCAGCCCGGCATCTTTCCATACCAGGAATCCGTTCAAATCGACCAGTTTATCCCGATCTATCGAGACTCTGTCCAGATTAAGCAGCAACTTACCCGTCGGCTGCAACAATACCCTGACCGGTATCCTGTCCAGGTCCTGTAGTGGAAATTCGATCTTGACTCGAGTCAGCTCGATGTTGCCGGACAGTGGCTGGTATCTGGCCAGCAACGAGCCATAAGGATTCGTAATCCGGTAACACACCGAGAAACCAGGCAGACACGAGAGATCGGCCTCATATTCGATATCCCGTAACAAAAACCGGTTTACTTCTAACCCGGCAACACGCCCAGACAGCAGTTTACCCTGGGGCTGGAATACCCTGATATTGTCAGGCGTGCCGACAATGCCGAACAATCGAGCCGCAGGCATATTAATCAATAACGCCAGCAACAGTGCAAACAGGAAAAATAGCGCCGGTTTCCATAGCCTGTTCATGGGCTTAATTTCCAGTGGTAAGCACTAAACTGCTATCGACCTCGCCGGGGCTGGTCGCGACGCTGATCCGAAGGTCTTTTACCGTCAGACCCTTATCCTTCACCCTGGCGATGAATTCGATTACCCGGTTAAAACTGATCGCCGAATAGCGAATTCGTATTTCGGTTTCGCTGACCGGTGTCATTTGCGCCAGATAGGGTTCTAACTCGAGTTCCCGAACTTCGCTATCCATAAAATTAGCCAGCGAACCACTAAACCTCGCGTCTGGAACCGAAATACTACTGGCAGGTAACTGGCCGACGACGCTTTTCATCCAGCTCAGATCGGCTCTACCCTGTTCCAGATCGCTCTGCAGATTTGCCAGGCGTTGCGTGTAAGGCGCCAGCAGTAATGCATCAACAGCGATAGCGAGCAATGCGATCGCCGCAAACCCAAATACCATTTTCTCTCGAGTACTGTAACTGGAAAGCCATTCAATCATGTTGAATCTCCAGTCAATAAAAACCGTCCCGTCGTGGTTTCCGGTTTTATATCCAGATTTTCCAGCCTGGCTGCCTGTCCCGACGATTCTAGCACCTGCAACAATGCTTCGATGCTGCTCAACTGGGCGGACTTGACGTCGATGCTCAACCGACCCTTTTGGTAACTTATCTTATCGATGGCAATAGCGGGATATTCGACCTTTGCCTGGGTGAATGCACTCAACAGCCCTAGAAAATCCGTTTCCTGCTGATTTGACTGATTTTGCCTTAACAGGGTGATCAGCGCCTTTTTCAGATTCGCCGACGCATCGATATTATCAGGCAGATAGGGCTTAATTAACTGGTATTGGGTGGCCTCGATGCGCGCCAGTTCAACTTCCATGTCCTGCAGCGCGAGCGCCTTATTGTAGCCAGCCACCACGAACATAAGAGCCAGCAGTGCAATAATCCACCGCCACACTCTGAAAAGCTCGATCCATACCGAAGAAACCTGAAATTGGCGTTGCTGTAAATCGATCGATACCGTTCTATCAATTTTCACCTGACTTAAATCGGGGACGCGGTGTTGAGACGGGTACTTTGCCTGCCGCAATGTATCGTACAAATCCCTGTTTGGCAGGTAATAAATTACATTGCTAATTTCCTGTTGCTGCGCAATTCGATTCAATACCGGGTCGAGCATCTCGCTACGGCACTCGAGGCCCTGGTATTCGCCATATCGAAGGACCAGGCCATTATTGCTCTCGATCAAACTCAGCTCGCCGGCCTCGCCCGACCAGGGGCATAGAAATAGTTCCGGTACGATTCTCGAAACGCTTATGCCATGAATTTGCTGCAATTCGAGGCAGCGCTCCATAAGGGTTTTTTCGACTACCGCAATCGCAACCGAACTGCTCGACTGATCGCCAAGTGCGAGATGTAACTGTTCGACATCCTGGGCAAATTGATCTTCGATTTGATACTCGATAGACGAGAGCACCTGACGCGAAGCATGGGGCGGAATTTCGAAGCGGGTTAAATACACGCATTGCTGGGGAATAATAAATACCACAGAGCTATGATTCCTGCTCAGAACACCCAGCTCCGATGCTGAACCAGGACGCCAGCCCTCTACTTCGTTGCCGGCCTGAGCACCCTCGACAATCCAGCTAAAGCGATCGAGAGAGGCTTCGTGAAAGCGGATCAATAAGGTCGACATCAGGTTCGAACCAGGGTTCTACGGACAACCACCGTTTTACCTTCGGAATCACGACGTATCAGGGAATCGAGGCCCAGCTCCTGATCCCCCAGCGTGACCTGTCCGTGGGCTGAAAAGTAATCGGTACTGACCGACAACCCCGTCTCTTCGAGGGTTAGCTGTAGCCGCTCGATAAAATCCTGCAGATCTGAAAACTCTTTTTTTTCGCGTGCGTCGATAAAAGCATCGGCATCGAGATTATCACCCAGCGAAAGAAATATGGTTTTGGACATCGTATTCACATTCAAATTTGTCGTACTGGGCAGAGCCGTAATATAGGGTTTCAGGGCCTGAAAGATTTCCGGCGTCACATTTTTCACCAGTAATAGTTCGCTAATATCGACCATCTCCCGGTTCGCCACCCGATAGTCTGTATAATTCTCTTCCGCTCCATCGGGATAACGCACGTCAAAATCTTCGTCCAGCCAGTCTAGCAAAGCTGGCACAAAGGTAGTATCCACATTAAGATTATTGCATAAACGCTTGAATCTGTTTACTGATTCTTCTGAACCCAGTAAATTATTCAGATTAAACCTGGCCTGCTCGTCTTCCAGGAAGCCAGATAAAAATCCACCCTCGATCGGCAGCCCGGGGATTCCAATCGCCCAGTCTTCGCCTAAATGATCGATACTGGACTCCTTACGGTCTTTCGACAGAAACAATCGCGCCCAGTCTTCGAGGCCCAATGCATACTGCCGGGCTTTATCGATTTGTTGAATTCGCGATGTTTTGCGGATCGAAAAAGCCTCCTGGTGAGTGATCGAAACGATAATCGCACTGGCGACTAATACCACCAGTATTGCCGCTAACAGTGCGATCCCCGACTGTTCCTTCGCTTTAAAGCACGCCATCAGGAAGCTCCATGATTCGCCTGATTTCACCGAATTCGCCCAGATTGACAATCATTTTTAACGCGATGGGTTTGCCCAGCCCCCGGGTTACTTCGTCTGGCCAATTGTCGATAGTCCGCTCATCCTCACTAATTAATTGAATTTCGAGCGATTCGACATCAGATAACAGCACCGTGGTCAGGGGTTCCTCGCCGATACCCTGATCCAGCGATAGCCAGTACCTTCTGACAAGTTTATCACTGACCAGTTGATACTGAACGCGTTGTAATTCACTGCGTTTATTCTGTAACAGATTATCCCAGCCACCTCGGGTAAAACTGATACTGTTATCGGCCAGCACGACCTGGTTTTCGGTATCCCCGTACTGGTTACGGATTTTGCGCGGTGACACCTGCATCCAGTCGCGGTTGAAATAGGCCATAGCAAATTGAAGTTCCGACAGGCGATCACCCGCTTCTTTCACCTGGTAACCGATTTTGACCGTCTGGTTCAAACTGCTGTAGGCGATTCCCGACATTACCGCGAAAATGGCTACCGCCACGAGCATTTCGAGCAGCGTGAATCCCTGATTTCGGCAGTTGCGAATCATAGTTTTGCAATAAACCCCGTCTCGCTTGCGGATATATCGTCACTATCACGTTGATACACGTCTACGTCGATTCGGCGCAGCAGGGGTTCGTCTGTTTTGCTAATTTTCATTTTCCATCGCCACTCCACACGCGCCATTTTAACTACGCCGCTTTTATTCGAGACGTTGGACCAGGTTCTTTTGGCGCGATATAACGCAATTTGATTTTGCGCCACCCAGCTCGCGATCGTTTTTTCTCTTAAATAGCTCGAGCGCATGGTTGAGTTTGCCCCGCTTTCAATAATGGCGCCCATGGTGATAGCGATGAATAGCAGCGCAAACATCACTTCTAACAGGGTAAACCCCTTGGGCGCATTTCGATTCATTTTCAGGATTGGGGAATGGGCCCACTCATTAAAATATTGCCGAGTAAATCGCCCTGAATAGTAATACTGGCGCCGATATCGCTATCGGTGATATTCCATTCGAACGGAGACATTTCGCCGCTGGCGAGTATTAAAATGTGCGGAACCAGGCTGCCACTACTGACCGTCTCGATGGCAAAATTCTCCACCACCAGACTGGAACTCTGGGATTCGCTCAATTTTATCCTGGAGAAGAATGACTGCTCCGACACCACCCAGTCTTCGCCATCGTATTCGAGCACGTTAAAACCCTGGTCTAGCAGGGAGATTGCGTAATTCCGGTTTTCGAATATGGC
>JBGMRM010000222.1:0-4348 GCA_048061415.1 Gammaproteobacteria bacterium
GGGGTTCGAAGCCCAGGCCGAAGGCGAAAACTGGCGATAACGAGCAAAGCACGGACAACAAGGCTGAAAAATCTGAAACCCGGCAATCGAAACAAAGCCGACCACAAAGATCGCGCGGTAATCGTTCGGCAAATCGAAGCAATAGATCTGGCAACAGGCAGACCAGTACCACCCGGGCGGATAAGGCTGAGTCCGGGACTTCCACTTCAGGTGAATCCGAGAAACAACCGGCGAGGCAGGAGAAGCCCCGATCCGCTAAGCCCAGGGAAAAAGTGACCGATCAAAAAAATACTGCCGAGAAAAACACTAAAAATTCTGAACCCGTTACCCAGAGTATCGACGCTGGTGGAGACAGCAATGTCAGACCGGAACCCGTTGCAACGGTAAATCCGGATGCGTCGGTTAAAAAGGCCGAGGCCAGGGAGGCGCCGGTCAAAGCCGTAGAGGTTTCCGCATCGACGCCGATCGAGCCAGTGAAGCAGGATTTGCCCCCACCCGCTGTTCAGAAGCCTAAAGAAACCGTGTCGGAATCTAGCACAGAAGAAACCTGAATAATAATGGGTCGAGGCCTAACAGCCTCGACCCTAGAGACTTGCCTACTTTGACAATTCCTCGAGAATTTCATCCGTGATATTAACGCTGTCACTCGCGTAAGCGACACCCTCGGTAAAAATGAAGTCGTATTCGTTATCTTTTCCATATTGACGGATCACGGCTGAAATAGATTGCTGTAACTCCTGAATTACCTGCTGACGGCGTATCTGCAGGTCTTCCTTTATCGATTGCTGATCAAACTGAAACTTGCGCTTTTTCTGGATGATGGCTTCCTCGGTTTTCTTTTTCTGTTCGGCGCTCATTATCGCGTTGTCCTTTTGGTAGGTGTCTTCCATCTGTTTAATACTGTTTGCATCCGCACGCAATTTTAGATCGCGCTCCTTAAACTCGTTTTCCAGCGCCTTCGAAGCCGCCTTTGCCTGCGGTGACCGCTCCATGATAATAGCCGGGTTGAGAAAAGCGGATTTGCCAGCCGCCTCGACACCAGGGGCGACGAAACCTAAAAGTAATAATATGGGTAGGGTAAATTTGATAGTCATCTCTTACTGACCGAGAGCGGCCTCCTGTTCTTGTAATCGTTGATTTAACAATTTTTCGACTTTATTGGCATCCTCAAACAGTTTTTTAATTCCATCCGCCGAATAGGGGCTGCCTGTGCCTTCATTCGCTGCCCTTTCTTTCTCGGGCGCAACTTCTGGTGTTATTACTGGCGCGTCTTCCGCATCTGGTTTGACATTAACAGACTGTATCACATTCAAATCCGGGTCGTAAATTTTGACGCTAAACTCGATCCCCTCGGGAGGCGGGCTATTGCTGAACTGCGGATTACCTTCGCTATCGACCCACCGATAGATAGAATCGCTACTTTCGCCTCCCGCATCCGAAGAACCTACCGATTTTGGTAACGTTTTTAACGCTTTACCCCAATCTGGCCACTTTAGCTCAGAAAATTTAAGCAGCGTGCTCCCAGCTTCGTCTTTCAGCAGCGTAAAGGGCAGGAGTATACCGAGAACCAACGCCGCGAGCAGCAGTTTCCACGCCAGATTCATAAGCTTCCCTGTTTTAGGCTTTTCACCGCTGTGAGTATAGTCGTTTAAACCCTGATTTCCGTGATTCCATTCATAAATGGATGCAACACATCGGGTACGCGGATACCGCCATCGCTGCGCTGGTAATTTTCCATGACTGCGATCAGGCTGCGCCCGGCCGCCAGCCCGGATCCGTTAAGCGTGTGTACCAGCTCCGGCTTTCCGGTATCGGGGTTGCGCCAGCGCGCCTTCATGCGTCTGGCCTGAAAATCGAGCATATTACTGCAGGATGAAATTTCCCTGTAGGCATCCTGCCCTGGCAACCAGACTTCGAGATCATAAGTCTTGGTCGAAGCAAAGCCCAGGTCGCCGCCGCACAACACCATCTTTCGATAAGGTAGTTCGAGTAACTGTAATATTTTTTCGGCATGTCCGGTCAGGTCTTCGAGCGCCTGCATCGATTCCTCCGGCCTTACAATCTGTACCAGCTCGACCTTTTCAAACTGGTGTTGGCGTATCATGCCCCGGGTATCGCGCCCGTAAGAGCCGGCTTCGGACCGAAAGCATGGCGTGTGCGCGACATATTTACGCGGCAACTGGCTGGCCTCGAGGATCGTATCGGCTACCAGGTTGGTCACCGGGACTTCGGCAGTGGGAATCAAATACAGGTCGTTGCTTTCAGAATCGATATGGAACAGGTCTGCCTTGAATTTTGGTAGTTGCCCAGTGCCAGTCAATGTCGCTTCATTGACCAGGTATGGAACATAGGTTTCGATATAACCGTGATGCTGGCAGTGATAATTGATCATGAACTGGATGAGTGCCCGCTGCAGGGTAACCAGTGGGCCGGTCATCGTGACAAAACGGGTACCGGACAGTTTGGCGGCGCGTTTAAAATCAAGCCCATTCAAAATACGTCCCAGTTCGATATGATCCCGGATTTCGAAGTTAAATTCCGGTTTATTTCCCCAGGTCAGTAATTCCTGGTTATCGTCTTCCGACGCTCCGCCAGGCACCGATTCGTGTGGTATATTGGGCACCCCGAGCAGCAGGTCATCGAGCCGGGTTTGCAATTCGCCCAATTCACTCTCCGCAGCTTTTAATTGATCACCGAGTTCGGATTCCGAGTCGAGCAGGGGCTGTATGTCCTCACCCTGCCCTTTTGCCCTGCCTATCGTTCTGGATTGTAAATTCCGTTCGTTTTGCAGGCTCTGCGTCCTGATTTGCAGTGACTTTCGCTGTTCTTCCAGTTGATTAAAGGTTGCCGTATCGAATTCGAAATGCTTGATGCGCAACTTTTCGACAATCGCATCCAGGTCTGTGCGCAATCGCTTTGGGTCTAACATTGGAATTCCTTCAAGCTGTCAGGGTAGTAGTCGTTACGGAAAATATTTTCCATTGGAAAGCTAGCCGCCATGCTCATCGCAGGAACAACTGTCTGGCGGTCATCATCCCCGCCCAGGCCCCAATGATGCTAAAGACTACACTCAGCAGTATGTAACTTAAAGTTTTGATTACCGCGCCACCTTCATACCAGTGGATAGTATCCAGAGCAAACGTAGAAAATGTGGTAAAAGACCCCAGGAACCCGACGATCAAACCAAGCCGTACTTCCTCGCTAACGTTAAAGCGCTGCACCAGCAAAACGGTCAAAAACCCCATCACCAGCGATCCAGTCACATTGACCATCAAGGTGCCGTAGGGAAAGTTGTTTCCCAGCCAGGAATAAGTCGCATTGGACATCCAGTAGCGTGAAATTGCGCCGCACGAACCTCCCACTGCAATCGCCAGGTAGATAGACATTTCAGGTTTGAGCAAAAAAGCGGTATTGTACCAGTCGTCCCGAGAGAATCAATGAATCAATGGGGTCAGTATCGATTGATTTCGGTTATCGCTTAAGATAGCATTGTTGCTACCCTAAATTCTGGCATCAGAACAACTCTTGCTATGGCTCGTCTTCCGCGTTTTGTCATTCCCGGGCAACCCCAGCACATTATTGTTCGCGGCATTAATCGTGAACCTATTTTTTACCGGGACGAAGATTATCACTTTTATCTTGAGAAGATCCAACAGGCCTGCGATAAACATCAGTGCGAAGTCCATGCCTATGTGTTGATGACTAACCATGTCCATTTGTTATTAACACCCTATTCGGAGCGGGGTATGGGTAAAGCCATACAAATGCTGGGGCGTTATTACGTACAGTATTTTAATCATGCGAATCAAAGGACAGGCACACTCTGGGAAGGCCGGTATAAGGCGACATTAATCGATTCTGAACGATATTTACTCACCTGCTATCGCTATATCGAATTAAATCCGGTCAGAGCGCACATGGTCGATCATCCATCCTCGTATCCCTGGTCGAGTTATGGTTACAACAGCCTGGGTGGTACCGATCCAATAGTGACGCCTCACAAAGAGTATCTCCAACTCGGAGTGGACATTGATCAACGTCAACAAGTCTATCGAGCGCTCTTTAAAAGCCATATCACAGAGAAAACCCTGTCCGAAATCAGGGAAGCATCAAATAAAGCCTGGGTTTTGGGGAGTAGTCATTTCAAGCAGGAAATAGAACAAAAACTGAACAGACGTGTTGGTCCTTTAGCCAAAGGTGGGGATAGGAAATCGAAGGTTTATCGTGAAAACGTGGCAATCAATCGATACTGACCCCATTGATTCTGACCCCATTGATTTAAGCCTAAAGATAAAAACCATGGGCGAAGCACTGGGGTTTCAGCAGGTTGGCATAACTGATACCAAAC
>JBGMRM010000223.1:0-4333 GCA_048061415.1 Gammaproteobacteria bacterium
ATCTGGCATCGAGAACGCAGGGTGCAACGAGTGTCCCGTTTCGATCAACCTTCTGTCAGTGAAGTTTTGGTACGGCAAAATAATTGAAGTATTTGCTGAAAAACAGCTAATCTTATCTATCGTCATTGCGGCCTACGAACCTGAATCCACCTCAGCTGTCATTCCGGCCCCCGAGCCGGAATGACCGCCAGGGATGGTGGAAATGCAGTGGGGTCGTCGGGACGACCCCTGCCTATTCCAATGTTGATTCGGTTAGCAATGGTTAGCACTGACTGTGCTCTGGGTAGCGTAACCACCGGTATGTTTTTACAGGAGCGCTGCAAGCCATCCATGGGCGCTCGCGCGCGACATCCATGTCGCACAAGGCCCTGTAAAAACATCCCGATGGTCACGCTTCAATAGAGCGGCTGTGCCGGGTGAGAGGGCACGGGGATGTATCGGTCCGACGCTTCAGCACAGCGTGTTTTGAGCGCTTTCACGCGTGACAGCCCGGCACTATTTGAACTACGTTTTTTTGTGCCAATATTAAAAGTTATGCATTATTCTAGGCAGTAATGGATTCGTGGCCCGGAATGGCGAGCCAGCTTCACCACCGGTAAGCACTGGTAATAAATCCGATTACCTTGTCCTGGAATGCCGTGGTCGCGGGTTTGCCGGCCATTCCATAACAGACGTGCAAGGGCAACAAATGTTCTTCGCGTGGATGGCAATAGCGCGCGTGGGGCGCCTGCTCCCAGTTCACCAGCCGCTGCTCTCGCTCCTGCGGGTCCAGTCCCGGATCGCTACAGGTTTCCGCCAGCCATTGCTCGAACAGCCTGTTCTTCTCGTCGATCTCGTCGCCGGTCTTGCTGATCATGACGTCCAAATTGTGGAATGAGAAACCAGAACCGAGGATTAGCAAATTATCTTTCTTCAGGGACGACAATGCCTGCCCGAGGCGTATATGAAAAGCCGCGTCGAGAGAATTCGACAGGGATATCTGGATACAGGGTATGTCCGCTTCCGGATACATGAGTAGCAATGGCACAAATACCCCGTGATCGAAGCCTCGTTCCATATCCAGCCTTGATTCGATCCCCGACTCGTCCAGCATCGCCTTTATGCGCCTGGCCAGCGCCGGGGCGCCCGGCGCAGGATATTGCAGCTCGTAGGTTTCGGCCGGGAAGTTGTAATAGTCGAATAACAGGGGTGGATTATCCTGCGCCAGGATCGACACCGAGGAGTCTTCCCAGTGCGCACTGATCACCACGATCGCATCCGGTTTAGGCAGCGTGGCGGAAAACTCGCGCAAAAACGGATTCATGACTTCGTAGCCCGAATCGCTCAACAATGGCATCGGGCCGCCGCCATGGGGGATATATAAAATTGTCGCCTGATCCATAATCTATTCCTGTCTATATGCGGAAAAGCAGGGCACCCGAGACTTGCCTCAGGTTTCGCTCATTAAAATTAAATTCTCACGATTGATCAATTCGGGGTCATCTTCGTAGCCGAGAATCTCGGGGATTTGACTACTGGATTTGCCGATAATTCGCTTGCACTCGTCGGAAGGATAGTTCACCAGGCCACGGGCGATCTCCTTTCCCTGCGAATCGAGGCAGGCGACGACTTCGCCCCGGTTAAATACGCCACCGACGCCTTTTACGCCGACCGGTAGCAGGCTGGCATTTTTATTTTTCAGGACATCGACCGCACCATCGTCCAGATTCAATTCCCCGGCGCAACGCATATGTCCCGCGAGCCATTGCTTGCGTGCCGCGAGGTGGCCCTCGCCCGCCTTTAACAAGCTGCCAAGCGTCTCTCCCCGCACCAGGGCGGTGATGACGTTTTCGACCTTACCCGAAGCAATCACGGTATGGGTTCCCGAGCGAGCCGCGAGTTGCGCTGCGCTGACCTTGGTTTGCATGCCGCCCCTGCCGAGGTGTCCGCTACTCGGCCCGGCATAATCCATTAGCTTTGGGTCGTTCGCATCGGCCTGTTCGATCAGTACGGCATCCGGGTTTTGCGCCGGGTTACTGTCGTAGAGGCCCTGCTGGTCGGTCAGAATGATCAACAGGTCGGCCTCGATCAGGTTCGCCACCAGTGCGCTCAGCGTATCATTATCGCCGAAGCGAATTTCTTCGTTCGACACCGAATCGTTTTCATTCACTACGGGTACGACGCCGTATCGCAATAAGGTGCGAAGGGTGCTGCGCGCATTGAGGTAACGCTTTCGATTCGACAGGTCAGCGTGGGTCAACAATATTTGCGCACTATGCAATCCATGCTGTTGAAAACAGGCTTCATACGCCTGTACCAGGCCCATCTGGCCGACCGAAGCGGTCGCCTGCAACTCGGAGATACTGGTGGGTCTGGATTTCAGGCCAAGGCGGGTAATTCCCTCCGCGATTGAACCCGAGGAAACCAGCACCACGTCAACCTTCTGTTCGCGTAGTTGCGCCATTTGTTCAGCCCAGGCCGCAATCATCGCGCGGTCCAGTCCCTTGCCACCGTCGGTGATCAGCGCACTACCGATTTTAATGACAACCTTTTTATATCGATTCATCGGCTTCCAGAAAATTCATCATGTCGTGACACAGCGGCTCAACCCCTTCGCGGTTCAACGCGCTGATGCGGTAAACCGGAGCACGCCATTCGAGACCGCTGACTATAGCATCGCACACCTTTGCCTGCTCATCTTCGGCTAGTAAATCAAGCTTGTTTAACACCAGCCAGCGTGGTTTTTGGTACAGTGACTCATCGTAGCGCTTTAATTCATGCAGGATTTTACGTGCCGACTCGACCGCCGATTCATCGGATTCGGGCGGCAAGACATCGATAATATGCAACAGCAGGCGGGTGCGCTGCAAATGCCTGAGAAATTGTATACCCAGCCCTACGCCATCGGCGGCGCCCTCGATCAGCCCCGGTATATCGGCGATCACGAAACTGCGATGGGGCGCGACACTGACCACTCCGAGGTTGGGGTGCAGGGTGGTAAACGGGTAATCCGCTACTCTGGGCCGGGCCGCCGATACGGACCGGATAAAGGTCGACTTGCCCGCATTGGGCATGCCCAGCAGGCCAACATCGGCCAGCACCTTCAGCTCCAGCTTTAGCTCGAACTGTTCACCGGCGCTACCCGGGGTACATTGCCGGGGCGCCCGGTTGGTCGAACTCTTGTAGCGCGTATTGCCAAGCCCATGGAACCCGCCGCGCGCGATCAATATCGGTTCGGACTGATTATCGGCCACGTCGACTATCAATTCACCGTATTCTTTCGTGGTGATCACGGTACCCAGCGGTACGGTAATGACGATATCCTCACCTTTGGCGCCGGTGCAGTTTTTACCCTGTCCGCGTCTACCGTTTCTGGCAACAAATCGCCTGGTATGGCGAAAATCGGACAGGGTATTCAAATCCTCCGACCCGATCACGTACACGGAACCACCGTCACCGCCATCGCCGCCATCGGGGCCGCCCATGGGGATATATTTTTCACGCCGAAAACTGACAATGCCGCTACCGCCATTGCCGGCCTTGACGTAGATATTGGCTTCATCGATGAATTTCATAACGTGGGTAATCTGTATCGCTTGAGTTTATCACTGAGGAAATAAAAAAGCCCCGCAAGAGCGAGGCTTCAGGTAGTTCGATTGATTTTCAGTTCAGGCCGGGACTACGCTGATGAAAGTCCGGTTTTTATTGCCTTTTACCCTGAATTCGACCTTGCCGCTCGCCTTCGCGTACAGGGTGTGGTCTCTGCCACAGCCTACATTGTCGCCGGCGTGGAATTTGGTGCCTCTCTGGCGAACGAGGATATTGCCCGGGATCACGGCTTCACCGCCAAATTTTTTCACGCCGAGTCGTTTCGACTCGGAATCGCGACCATTGCGGGTACTGCCCGCCGCTTTCTTATGTGCCATATTTCAGATCCTTATAGCTTGATATCGGTGACTTCGATTTCAGTGTAACTTTGCCGGTGTCCCGCCTGCGTACGCGAATTCTTGCGACGACGGAATTTTATAATTTCAATCTTTTTGCCACGGCCATGAGACTTGATCTTGGCGGTGACCGCGCCTTTCTTTAACGTCGGGGTGCCGATCGACACCTTATCGCCATCGGCAACCATCAGAACACCATCGAGTTCGACCTTCGAACCTTCATCGCCGTCTAATTTTTCAACGCGCAGGACTTCTCCCTTGCTAACACGATACTGCTTTCCGCCGGTAGCGATGACAGCGTACATTGCGATTGACTCCGAAGCGATACTAAAAAAGGTGGCGAATTCTATCTTTTGAGGAGTGGCAGGTCAATGCCTTTGTGCTTTGGCGCCGACGGCCCATTCAAGACC
>JBGMRM010000224.1:0-4320 GCA_048061415.1 Gammaproteobacteria bacterium
CCGTGTCGTGTTTCGGTAATCTGAAGTCGCTGCGATGGCAGATTATTGGGCCTGCAATAACTATTCTGCCTGTCAGAAACTGCCCGCGAAGGCGACTTACTCTCGCATGAGGATTAATAAATGGCTGATTACGACGACGACGAATACGACGATGAAGAGGATCTGGACCTCTCGACGCTGCCCGATGACGAACTCGTCGAACAAATGCACGATGATCTCTATAATGGATTAAAAGAAGAGATCGCCGAAGGCACCGAAATTCTGCTCGAACGTGGGTGGGGTGCCAACAAGGTATTGAACGAAGCACTGGTTGCCGGCATGACTATCGTCGGCATCGACTTCCGCGATGGCATATTGTTCGTCCCCGAAGTATTGATGTCTGCCAATGCGATGAAAGCAGGAATGGCAATCCTTAAACCACTGCTGGCTGAATCGGACGAGCCGGCTGCGGGCAAAATGGTGATCGGCACGGTCAAGGGTGATATCCACGATATCGGCAAGAACCTGGTATGTATGATGATGGAAGGCGCCGGTTTTGAAGTCTTCGATCTCGGTATCAATACGCCGGTAGATACGTATCTGGCAGCGCTTGAGGAACACAAACCCGACATCCTCGGCATGTCGGCACTGCTGACCACAACCATGCCGTATATGAAAGTCGTGATCGATACGATGAAAGAAAAGGGCATCCGTGACGATTACATTATCCTCGTCGGTGGTGCGCCATTAAACCAGGAATTTGGCGATGCGATAGGCGCAGACGCCTATTGTCGCGATGCAGCGGTTGCTGCGGATACCGCCCGGCAACTGGTGGACGAGCGGCGCGCGCGCTAACTGGCTTTGCTAGTGCGAAATGAAAAAGACAGCCTCGATTTTGGTGATTACCTGTGCTGCAGTCGCACGTGAAGTTAACGATATAAAGAAGCTGGGCCAGTGGGCGCAGATGGACCTGCAAAGTATCACTGCCGACCTGCACGCGACCCCCGAAAAAATTCCACAGGCTGTGGCCGAGAAGATCGACCAGGCGCGAGATAGCTACGATCATATATTTGTCGCCTACGGGGATTGCGGTACCAGCGGCGAGCTCGACCGGGTGCTGGAAGAGCGCGGTGTGAGCCGGTTGCCGGGAGCGCACTGTTACGATTTTCTAGCCGGTCACGAAACCTTCGAACGTCTGCAGGAGGAAGAACCCGGCACCTTTTATCTCACCGATTTTTTGGCGCGCCACTTTGACCGGCTCGTGATTGGAACGCTGGGGCTGGACCGGCATCCCGAGCTCATGTCGATGTACTTCGGCAACTACACGCGCCTGGTTTACCTGGCGCAAACCGATTCGGATGAGCTGACCGGGATGGCGCAGGATGCAGCAGACAGGCTCGGCCTCCGCTTTGAACGTATTTTTACCGGCACCGGCGAAATGGTACCGGCGCTCGATGCGGCGATGCAGGAGGCCCTGTGGCGAAATTGAAAATTGTCTACTGGCGTGATATTCCGGGTCAGGTGGTGGTGCGCGAAGGCCGGCGTAACACGCGTTTACGCCTCCCCGCACGATTCATGAAAGCGATCGAGCGGGCGGCATATCGCTTAAAGAAACACCAGAAGGACGCCCTGTTCGAGCCCTGGCATGACGTCGAACAGCCATTTAACGGAGACGTCAGGGAACAGGCAGACAAACTCGTTCAGCGCTTGAAAGAACAATATTCCGATGCGGTGCTGGATAAATTAATTCGTGCGAGTGGAAAAGACGAAACTCGCACCCTGAATCCGTAGCGGGAGCCGGTAGTGTACAAAATCCGCCAATGGTCGGTAACGCATTCGAGAAAACTGGAAGCGTTTTATTATTTCTTTGAGCCTTTTTTCATCAGGCTTTACCCCTTGTGGAGAGCTATCGGCCGGGAGCGGGTAGAAAAACCCTTTCGCCTGTTAGAAAAAGCGGCCAAGAATTTGATGTTTGGTTGTCAGATGTGCGGGCAGTGCACTTTAAGCAATACCGGCATGGCCTGCCCGATGAATTGCCCCAAGTCGATTCGAAACGGGCCTTGCGGCGGGGTGCGCCTGAATGGTAATTGCGAAGTCAAACCGGAGATGCGATGCGTGTGGGTCGAGGCCTGGCGCGGCAGCAAAAATATGAAGAGGTCGGAAAATATTCATCAAATACAGTTGCCGGTGAACTTTAGCTACCAGGGCAGTTCGTCCTGGCTGCGCGTCGTGGAGCAGGAATATACCCGGCAACAGGGTGAGACAGCCGAATGATAGCGCTGAATGAAAATCATCCCGGCAAGCCTTTGTCCAGGAGGCCGGGGCATGTATCGACCGGCCGACTTGAGCGGGTTTTAAAGGCGGGTCATTTTGCGATTACCACCGAGCTCGCACCGCCGGATTCAGCGCTGGCGGAAGACGTTTACTCACGTGCCCGGGTTTTCGACGGATATGTCGACGGCATGAACGCCACCGATGGTTCGGGCGCCAATTGCCATATGTCCAGCGTGGCGATGTGCGCCTTGCTGACGGGCGTCGGCTATTCGCCGGTAATGCAAATTGCCTGCCGCGATAAAAACCGTATCGCGATACAGGGCGATGTGCTGGGCGCTGCGGCGATGGGGGTCAGTAACGTGCTTTGCCTCAGTGGTGACGGTGTTCAGGTCGGCGACCACCCCGAGGCGAAGCCGGTATTCGATCTGGATAGCCTGTCGCTGCTGGAAACCATTAAAATCATGCGTGATGAATCGAGGTTTTTAAGTGGAAGGGCGATTACCACACCACCGCAAATATTTCTCGGCGCCGCGGAAAACCCCTGCGCACCGCCGATAGACTTTCGACCCCACCGGCTCGCGAAAAAAATTGCAGCCGGCGCCAATTTTATCCAGACCCAGTATATTTTTGACATACCGCAACTGAAAGACTTCATGGCCAAATCACGCGATTTGGGCTTGCTGGAAAAATGCTTTATTTTGCCGGGTGTAGGCCCCCTCGCCTCCGCCAGGACCGCGACCTGGATTCGTAACAATGTGCCGGGAATTCATATCCCGGATCATATCATCGAGCGTCTGGCGGGCGCCGAGAATCAAAAAAAGGAAGGTCAGAAAATCTGTGTCGAGTTGATACAACAGGTCCGCGAAATTCCAGGTGTCAGCGGGGTGCATGTGATGGCTTACCGGCAGGAAGAAGCGGTCCCGGAAATTATTCAACAGGCTGGGGTGCTCGAGGGCCGCAAGCCCTGGTATCCGGGTTGCGAGGATGCGTAATTCGATGATTAAAAACGCCCTCTCAAAATTTAACCAGATTACCACTTGAGGAAATCACCATGACCGAAACGGTTGTCAGTTCCGCCACCAAAGAGTTAGTGATTGGCTTCGATCGTCCGTTTGTCATTATCGGCGAGCGTATCAATCCAACCGGCCGTAAAATTATGGCCGAAGAAATGAAAAACGGCGACTACAGCCGCGTCGAGGCCGATGCAATATCCCAGGTTCAGGCGGGCGCGCACATGCTCGATGTGAATGCCGGTATCCCACTCGCAGACGAGCCACGCATCCTGGCGGAGGCGATACAACTGGTGCAAAGCCTCACTGATGCGCCGCTGAGCATCGACTCGTCGATCATCGAAGCACTGGAATCGGGGCTTTCGGTATACCAGGGTAAAGCCCTGGTAAACTCGGTGACCGGCGAAGACGAAAGTCTCGACCGGGTGCTTCCGCTGGTAAAAAAACACGGCGCGGCTGTGGTGGCGATTTCAAACGACGAAACCGGTATCTCCGAAGATATCGACGTTCGCTATGCGGTCGCAAAAAAAATCGTAGAACGTGCCTCTGATTACGGTATTCTGGCCTGCGACATCGTCGTCGACCCGCTGGTGATGCCGATCGGCGCGATCAATACGGCCGGTCGAGAAGTGTTGAAATTGATCCACCGGTTGCGTACCGAACTCAAGGTCAATACCACCTGTGGTGCTTCGAATATCAGTTTTGGCCTGCCCAACCGGAATGGCTTTAACGGTGCTTTTATCAGCATGGCTATTCAGGCGGGCATGACTTCGGCGATCACCAATCCGCTGCACGCAGAAGTAGTAGCGGCTAGCATGGGGGCCGACGTGATGTTGGGTAAAGATCCGGATTGCGCGCGCTGGATCAGGCAATTCCGCGAACCCGCACCGGAAGGTGCGATCATGCGCGGCACCGGCCGCAGGGCCGGCCGCAGGCGCCGCGCCGTAGCAGGTTAAATGAACCTGCGGTGGGGGCCTCTATGGAAGATGAAGTAAGCATACTATTCATGCCATCGGGCCTGCGCGGCAAGGTTCCAGTTGGAACCTGGGTGCTGCAG
>JBGMRM010000225.1:0-4300 GCA_048061415.1 Gammaproteobacteria bacterium
CTTTCGGGTCGACCCTGATTTTTTCTTCGAGCATTATTTGCCTGCACACCCGAATACCAAACGAGGCATGCAATACCTCGTCGCGCATGATGTACTGTAGTTGCTCGGCTGAGCCTTTCATCAGGCTACGCCGTTGCAGTGCAAAGATCGGGCTGAAGCCGTTGTAGAACCAGGTGCCCTCAAAGACGCCGGCGAAAAAGATATAGGCCAGCAGGAAGTTTTCCAGTTCATCCCGGTCGTTCAGGTCGATATCGGCGCGCAAAACCGAGGCGAGGCGTTGATTGCACATCTGGATCTTGTGGTTAATTTCCGGTACGACCCGGTATCTGTTATATATTTCACCCTGATCCAGGCCTAGGGTTTCGATACAATGCTGGTAAGTCCAGGTATGCACCGCTTCTTCGTATACCTGGCGGGCCTGATAAATCTGTAGTTCCGGCGCGGTCATTTTCTCCATCACCGCAAGCCCGATATTGCGCATCGCCAGAATGTCCGAAGTGGTCAGATAGGACAGGACATTTTCGTATACATGGCGTTCTTCCAGCGTCAATTTGTGCTGGTAATCGTGAACATCCTGGGACATGTTGATATCCAGAGGGGTCCAGTGGTTTTTGTTCGCATTTAAAAAGTACTCCCATGCCCAGGGGTATTTGAACGGCGCCAACTGGTTGATATCGGCCAAACCATTGACCACGCGTTTATCATCCACATTAATCGGTTTCGCGGCTACCGGGCTGATCGCAGGTCTCGGCATATCGGGGGCTCTGGCGCTCTCCCCGGGAATCTGGCCAATGTCCTGGCCGACAGGCTCAGCACCGGCTACTGGAGATTCCAGGTCGGGGGCCGGCATCCTGGGTGCTGGCGGCGCTAAAGGATCATCCCAATTTAGCATACAGGTCTCCTGTATTGTTTGTCGTTAAGGTCGTTCACTGGCATGCTTCACATTCCGGGTCGAGGATTGAACATACAACTGGCTCGGGCTTTGCAGTGGTGTTTTCAGGCGCATTGGCGGAATTTTTCTCTACCGCTGTGGCGCCTAATGAGCGCAGGTAATAGGTCGTCTTTAATCCACGAACCCAGGCCAGCTTGTACAGGTTGTCAAGCTTTTTACCCGAGGGTTCGGCCATATATAAGTTAAGCGACTGACCCTGGTCGATCCATTTTTGACGCCGCGAAGCCGCTTCTACCAGCCAGCGCGAATCGACCTCGAACGCGGTGGCGTAAATCTGCTTTAACTCTTCCGGTACCCGGTCGATACTCTGCACGCTACCATCGTAGTATTTCAGGTCGTTGACCATGACGTCGTCCCAGAGGCCCTGTACTTTTAAATCGTCTACCAGGTAAGGGTTGACCACGGTGAATTCACCGGACAGGTTGGATTTGACGAACAGGTTCTGGTAAATCGGTTCGATCGACTGGCTGACCCCACAGATATTCGAAATGGTTGCAGTCGGGGCGATCGCCATGGTGTTCGAATTACGCATGCCGATACTGACCACCCGCTCACGCAGGCTGTCCCAGTTCATGCGAATGCTGTCGTCCTGCTGCAGATATTCGCCACGCACCGCCTTTAGGTCTGCGATCGAATCGATGGGTAAGACCCCCTGGCTCCAGAGCGATCCCTCGTAGCTGGAATAGGCGCCGCGTTCTTCGGCAAGCTGGGTCGAAGACTGAATCGCGTAGTAACTCACGGCTTCCATCGACTGGTCGGCGAAATCGATGGCCTGCTCCGAGGAATAGGCGATGTGTTGTTTGTACAATGCATCCTGAAAACCCATGATACCGAGGCCGACCGGCCGGTGCCGCAAGTTGGAGGTACGAGCCTGCGGTACGCTGTAATAATTGTAATCGATGACATTGTCGAGCATGCGCATCGCAGTATTGATGGTCTTTTCGAGTTTTTCCAGATTCAGTCCTTTTTCATCGACGTGTTGCGCTAAATTTACCGAGCCGAGGTTGCATACCGCGATTTCGGTATCCGATGTATTCAGCGTAATTTCGGTACACAGGTTGGACGAATGCACTACACCCGAATGCCGCTGCGATGAGCGAATATTGCAGGGATCCTTGAAAGTAATCCAGGGGTGGCCGGTTTCAAATAACATGCCGAGCATCTTGCGCCAAAGATCGATAGCCGCGAGGCGGCGGAAAGATTTTACTTCACCTCGATCTGCCTTCGCTTCGTAAGCGAGGTAGGCAGTTTCGAATTCTTCCCCGTACAGTTCGTGCAAATCGGGGGTTTCATCGGGAGAAAACAGGGTCCACTGGCCTTCTTCCGCTATCCGTTTCATGAACAGGTCGGGAATCCAGTTTGCGGTATTCATATCGTGCGTACGCCGGCGTTCTTCGCCTGTATTCTTGCGCAGATCCAGAAAGTCTTCGATATCCAGGTGCCAGGTTTCCAGATAGGCGCACATCGCGCCTTTACGCTTGCCGCCCTGGTTTACCGCAACCGCGGTATCGTTGGCTACTTTCAGGAATGGAACCACACCCTGCGACTTGCCATTGGTACCCTTGATGTGCGAGCCCATGGCCCGTACCCGGGTCCAGTCATTGCCGAGGCCACCAGCGAATTTCGACAGCATCGCATCGTCTTTGACCGCGCTAAAAATACCATCCAGATCGTCGGGAACCGTAGTCAGGTAGCAACTGGAGAGTTGCGGTTTCAGGGTGCCCGAATTGAACAGCGTTGGTGTGCTACTCATGAAATCGAAGGAAGACAGCAGGTTATAGAATTCGATCGCCCTCTCTTCGCGATTGACTTCGTTGATTGCCAGGCCCATCGCCACGCGCATAAAAAATGCCTGCGGCAGTTCGAAGCGTAGATCGTGGTAGTGAATGAAATAACGGTCGTACAGGGTTTGCAGCCCCAGGTAAGTAAACTGGTTGTCCCGCTTCGGTTGTAATGACTTACCCAGATATTGCAGGTCGAACTTCAGTAATTCCTTGTCGAGCAATTCCAGCTCGGTCGCTTTCTTGATGTAATGCCTGAAGTAGTCAGGGTAGCGCGTAGCCATTTCCTTAGAGGTAGCGGTCGATGCGCCGTCTTTGATAAAGCTCAGCGACTCGGTTCGCAAACTATCCAGTAGTAATCGTGCAGCAACGTAGGAATATTCTGGCTCGCGGTCGATCAGTCCGCGTGCACTCATCACCACGGTCGGGCCGATGTCTTTTGCCGGCACGCCGTCGAACAGGTTTTTTATGGTCGCGTTATAAACCTGGTCGGGATCGGTGCTTTCCAGGCCGGCACAGGCCTCTTTGCTAATCGTTTTCAACCGCGCGGTGTCGAGTGGAATAATGCTGCCATCGCCAAGTTTGACGCTCAAATCTATGGTTTCAGCGTTGTCCTGCGAAGCGGGTTTATTTTTGCGTTGCTGGGCCCTGGCAGTGGCGCGCTGTTCCCGATATAGCACATAGGCGCGGGCAATTTTCTGTTCTCCATTGCGCATCATAGCCAGTTCGACCTGATCCTGAATATCTTCGATATGGAAAGTACCGCCCTCGGGCTGGCGCCGTGTCAGGGTTTCAACCACCAGGTCCGTCAGTTGCGCTACTGTTTCATGAACTCGCGTGGATGCAGCCGCCTGCCCGCCTTCTACGGCAAGAAAAGCTTTTGTCATTGCAACCGCAATTTTATTCTTGTCGAAGCTGGTCAATTTGCCATTGCGACGAACGACATTGTAGATATTACCGAGAGTGCTATTTTGCTCGGCGGAAATTTTGCCTACTGGGTTGACAGCGGCAGAATGAGCCTCCGTGAGCGGTGATTCAATATTTTGCATATAAGCCCATTCCGTATATCAGGTTACCCTGAAAAATTCGTTTTAGTGCGCCTGTTCGTCAAACACCCCGGCTTCCTGAATGACATTTTTCCGGCCCGCTAAACTGCGTTTCAATTCTGCTGCGTCATTCTATACACTGGGCTAATCCCTCCCTGTGAACAGTTAAAGTAATTTCTAACTGTTGATCCCAAGTGGTTGTCCACTAGATAAACCCAGATATTTTTAGCCTGTGTGACGACTCTTTATTTGGTCACTAATTTAATAACTGTAATTATAGCTATTTAAACCATGATATACAATATAATGTGTATGGTATTGAGGTCAAGTACATTATGTTGTGTATTGCTCTGTGGACTGGAAGGGTAAATCTTGTGGATAAGTCGGGAAAAAATACTAAAATCGGCGTCTCGTAAGGACTTATATGCCTGTCGAATGGCAAGGGTCGTTAATCGAAGAATCAAAAAATATTATTAAAAACCGCGAGCTATAAAAAAATTAAATATTAGGGGTTTCACATG
>JBGMRM010000226.1:0-4292 GCA_048061415.1 Gammaproteobacteria bacterium
ATCGATGCCGACCTGGGGGATTCCATCGCGACCGAGCACTGGCCGGGAGACTAGTGCGCTGTAATCAATGGGAATCAATGGGGTCAGTATCGATTGATATTTTTAAATTGGAGTGCATTTCATCGTAGTTGAACAATATCAATCGATACTGACCCCATTGATTTACAGGGCTGCTTCCAATTCCGGTATGGCCTCGAATAAATCGGCCACGAGACCATAATCGGCCACCTGGAATATCGGTGCTTCGCTGTCGTTATTGATCGCCACGATCACCTTGGATTCCTTCATGCCCGCGAGATGCTGGATCGCACCGGATATGCCGACCGCGATATACAGGTCGGGGGCGATGACCTTACCGGTTTGCCCTACCTGAAATTCGTTCGGGACGAAACCCGAGTCGACCGCAGCGCGTGAAGCACCCACGGCGGCCCCGAGCTTGTCGGCAAGCGCGTGCAGCATGCTAAAGTTTTCACCGTTTTGCATGCCACGCCCACCGGAAACGACGATGCTGGCCGAAGTTAAATCCACCTGATCGTTATTTGAAACCGCCTGCGATACCCAGCTCGAAAGCCCCGTATCGGCGCCACCGGAGATCGCTTCGACACTCGCCGAACCGCCGCTGGCCTCGGCCGCTTCAAAATTGATGATACGTACCGTGATCACCTTGATCGAATCCGAAGATTGAACCGTGGCGAGCGCATTACCCGCATAAATCGGGCGCACGAAGGTGTCGGGGGATTTTACCTCGACGATTTCAGAAATCTGCGCGGAGTCGAGCAGCGCGGATGCGCGCGGCATGACATTCTTGCCGAAAGTGGTCGCAGCCACCAGCAGGTGACTATAGTCCTTCGCCACTTCGACTATGAGCGCGGCCAGGTTTTCGGCGAGGTGATGGCCAAAGTTAGCGTGATCGGCCAGCTTTACCTTTGACACACCGGCAATCTGCGCGGCGCTATCGGCGACCGCCTGGCAGTTTTCACCGGCGACAAGCAGGTCGATATCGCCACCGATTTGCTGCGCGGCCGTGACAGCGTGCAGGGTTGCGGCGGCGACTTCATTGTTGTCGTGCTCGACTATGACTAAATTACTCATCTCTATATCACCTTCGCTTCGTTGCGTAATTTGTCTACCAGTTCGGAGACACTGTTGACGATGATGCCTGCAGCGCGGCCTTCCGGCTCGACCACTTCGAGGGTGGTCAGGCGGTTAGCGGTATCGAGGCCGAGGCTATCGAGTTCGATTTTATCCATCGGCTTGCGCTTGGCTTTCATCACATCGGGCAGCTTCACATAGCGTGGCTCGTTGAGGCGCAAATCGACGCTGACCACTGCCGGCATCTTGACCGTGATGGTTTCGAGCCCGGCGTCTACTTCACGCGTAGTCGTGGCTGTGTCGCCCTCGTATTTAAATTTAGAGATGAAAGTGCTTTGCGCCCAGCCGAGCAACCCCGCGAGCATTTGCGCGGTCTGGTTGGAATCATCGTCGATCGCCTGCTTGCCGGCCAGTACCAGGCCGGGTGCTTCCTGGTCGACAATCGCTTTCAACACCTTGGCGACGGCCAGTGGCTCAAGCGCTTCGTCGGTGACAATCTGAATCGCACGATCGGCGCCCATCGCCAGCCCGTGGCGCAGGGTTTCCTCGGTTTTCCCGCCACCGACCGATACCACGATGAGTTCGTCGGCCAAACCTGCTTCGCGCAGTCGCAATGCCTCTTCCAGGCCATTCTCATCGAAAGGATTCATCGTCATCTTGGCATTCGCCAGATCGACGCCTGACCCGTCAGCCTTGACGCGCGCCTTGACCTGGGGGTCCAGCACGCGTTTCACACATACCAGTATCTTCATTATGCTCGTAACTTCTCGTTGTGGGGATCGTAGGGAAATTCCTGGATCACGGTAGCCTTATACAAATCTCCGAATCGAGACACGCAAAGCAGTCGAGGCCCAATTCGAAGGCCGAATATTCTATCCACATTTCACGCAGAATCAAGCGGTAGACTCTCTCTAGATTCAACGAATCCATCGCAAGGATGGTGCAGTTCCCGGCCGAATCGTGTAAGCCGACCGAAAAGGTATTTTGACCGGTCGCTCAGATTTAAAAAATTTCAGATGCGACACAATTGGACTGCGCCGCGACTTTCCGATCTAAAATTGTTGAAGAAGTTAAAATTGGGAGTTTATACTCCCGAATATCAGAAAACACTTTTAGCAGCGACGGCGCCGGTCGGCCGCCATCGGGAGAATAATCATGGCACAGTTTCCAGATAAATCCAGGGTCGTCATTATCGGTCTCGGCGGCATCGTCGGCGCCTCGGTAATGCATCATTTGCTCGAACGCGGCTGGGAAGACATTGTCGGCATCGACAAAACGTCGGTCCCGACCGATATCGGCTCGACCTCGCACGCATCCGATTTCTGTTACGCCACCGATCACAGCAAGTTCACCTGCTACACCACGCACTACAGCATCGAGTTCTTTGACAAGATGGGCCATTACGACCGCGTCGGCGGCCTCGAAGTGGCGCGTAAGGGTGACGACGATCGCATGATGGAACTCAAGCGCAAGGTCGCTTCCGGCAAGGCTTTCGGCACCAACGTGAAGATGATCAGCGCGGCCGAAGCCAAAAAGCTCTTCCCACTGCTCGAAGAGGACATGATCCAGGGCGCGATGTGGGACCCCGATGCCGGCCTGGTGAAACCACGCTCGCAGACGGTCGCCGGAATCCTGGTCGATAACGCGGTCAAAACCGGTAAGGCGCAATCCTTTGCCAACACCAACGCGACCGGCCTCGACATTCAGGACGGCCGCATCGTCGGGGTAGAAACCAGCCGCGGCTATATAGCCGCCGACCACGTCATCGTGTGCACGGGACTGTGGGGTCGTAGCATCGCAGAGATGGCCGGTGAGGACCTCCCGGTCATGCCGGTCGACCACCCGCTCTCCTTCTTCGCCCCCTACAATGAATTCGAAGGCACCGGCAAGCACATCGGCTACCCACTGCTGCGCGACCAGGGCAACTCGGCCTATATGCGCGATACCGGTGACCCGAAAACACCGGAAGGCGGCCAGATCGAGTGGGGTTATTACGAAGAAAAGGAACCTCGACTGGTACACCCGCGTGACCTGCCGGAAAAAGGTGAGACCCACTGGTCGCCATCACAGCGCGATCTCGAACTCGACCAAATCATGGAGCCGCTGGAACGCGCGATGGAACTGACCCCGATCCTCGGCGAAATCGGCTATAACGAGAAACACTCATTTAACGGTCTGTTGCAGGTGACCTCCGACGGCAGTTCGTCGGTGGGTGAATCCACGCAAACCCGCGGGCTCTGGTACGCGATCGCGGTCTGGGTCAAGGATGCCCCCGGTATCGCCAAGGTGCTGGTGGACTGGATGACCGATGGCGTCGCCGAGATGGACTTCTTCGGTATCGACACCGCGCGTCACTACCCGATCCAGAAAACCCCTTCGTATATTTACGATCGCTGCTACGAATCCGCATTCAAGATTTATAATCCAGCAGTGCACAACCGCGAACCCTACTCCATGGGCCGCAACCTTCGCCGCAGCCCTTTCTGGGCGCGCGAGCAGGAACTGGGTGGCTATTTTATGGAGCTGTCGGGCTGGGAGCGCGCGCATGGTTACGCCGCCAACGAACACTTGCTGGAAAAATTCGGCGACCGCGTGCCGGTACGCGAACATGAGTGGGACAACCGCCACTTCTGGCGCGTATCCAACGCCGAGCATCTTGAGATGTCGGAAAACGTTGGCATGATCAACCTGTCGCATTTCGCCGTGTACGATGTCCTGGGTCCCGACGCCGAAGCCCTGATGGAATACACCTGTGTCGCCAAAGTCGGAGGTGATACACCCATCGGCAAGGGGGTCTATACGCACTTCCTCGACAAGCGTGCCGGTGTACGAGCAGACCTAACCGTCATTCACCACGCGAAAGACCGCTTCCGCGTGATCGACGGCGCCGATGCGGGTCACCGCGACTATATCTGGCTCAAACGCATGGCCGAGGACAAGGGCTGGAATGTTTATATTGACGATCGATCGGATCACATGGCCTGCCTCGGTGTCTGGGGACCGAATGCGCGCAAGACCATTCAGGCGATCGCCGACGATCCCGCCGCCTGGGAGAATGAAAACTTCCCGTTCGCCGCAACTCGTAACCTGACACTCAAAGGCATCCCGGTCGAGGCCTTTCGCATCTCCTATGTTGGCGGGCAGGGCTGGGAGCTGCATGTGGCGTTTAGCTACGGCATGTCGTTATGGGTCCTCGTCTA
>JBGMRM010000227.1:0-4286 GCA_048061415.1 Gammaproteobacteria bacterium
TAGCTGCTTGATTAACGCTTCATTGTTGGTCGGTTTCGACCGGGCCGCATCGATATCGACTATTTGCAACATTTTCGCCCCGCCATCGGCAAATTTCCGCAGGGCATCTTCGGGTGATATGTCATGAATCGTATCACTACCCTCGATGGTTGAGCGGGTGACTACTTTTCCATCCTGTATTTGAATTTCGGGAATTATTAACATGGCCGGCTCACAAATCCATGGGTGCGGTAGTATGAAATAAAAAAATTATACCAGATTAACCCGCCTTATTTTTATACAAGATAAAGGGGTTATAGGATACTTCCCATACCCTGCGCCTGTTTAATCGATCATGTGTAACACGGCGATTGACCTTTAATAGCTAGCGTCAAATAATACCCCTTCCAGGCACAGGTAAATTAACTCTGGGACAAGATGGTCATGAAAAACAATAAACAGGTAAAAGTCCTGTTCGTGTGCATGGGTAATATATGCCGATCACCCACGGCGCATGGCGTGTTTCAGGCGTTGGTTGATGAACAGGGTCTGGATCAGCAGATTCTGGTCGATTCGGCCGGTACGCATAGTTATCATATCGGCAGCCCACCCGATCCCCGTTCCCAGGCGACGGCCCGGTCGCGGGGCATCGATTTGTCCGGTTTACGTGCGCGCCAGTTCCAGTCCGACGACTTTGTCGATTTTGATTTCCTGATTGCTATGGATCGATCTAACCTGTCGAATATGGCGGCTCTAAATCCGGGCAAAGGACAGGCGCAGCTGGCATTGATGCTTGAATATTCAAACTCATATAACCAGAGCGAAGTACCCGACCCCTATTTTGGGGACGGTGGGTTCGACCAGGTATTTGACATGATTGCCGATGCGTCGAAGGGTCTGCTCGACCATATTCGACGGCAATATAATTTTTGAGCCGAGATCACCTTCGCTCCAGTCAGAGCGCATTGAGCAATTGATTCGCCGTCAGCAGGTATTTTTTTCTGGAAAAAAGTAATTTCCATTTGCTTCCACCTAATTGGCTCCACAATACCGCGGCGCGAATTCCTGCCAGCAGCAGTGTTCTAATCTTGCTCGCATTATCGCCATTGCTGAGATAGTTTTGTTCCCCTCGAACCATGATACGGGGCTCGATTTTGCTCACGGTGTTCTGGTAGACCCCATCTATTTTAGCGATGATGCTCCTGCGGCTAAGTTCAAAGTCGTGCGCCTGTGAATCGACTTTTTGTAAGCTGGCGAGGATTTCACCCGCCATGGCTTCATCGCCCCGGAGCCGCGCAGCAATTTTGAACATCGACAGGACATAGTAGGCAATATGCCTGCTCGTGGGTTGACCTTCGCCACCGAGGTGCTGACTCAGTTCATTCAGCCCACGCGAGAGTCCAGCTAAATCTCCAAAAACGTCAAGCGTAGTCTCGGCATCGAAGGTAAACAGACTGTCGAAGCTGCAATCGAAAGCTGCCTGATTCATGTCTCCATTGGTTGCCATCTGCTCGATCAATGCGGCACACTGAAACATGCCCGCCAGTGCCATGGTCTGATTCTTCAGGTCACTCATGGTCTGGCCGGTCGTTAAAAGCGGATTCAATAGTGCCACCACCGAGGCAAACTTCATTTTGATAGAACACCAGCGCCTGGCCGGGAGTGACAGCTCGCTGTGGGCGATCAAATTTTATTACCGCAGACTGGTCTTCGATGGTGGTTATTCGGCAGGGTTCATCCTGTTGACGGTAGCGAATTTTGGCGCTGCAGACGTGGGGTACAACAATATCAAACGGGTTAATCCAGTGTAAGTCGGTGATTTTGCAGTGATCGTAAAAAAGCCGTGGGTGTTGATGACCCTGTGCCACGACTACGACATTGGTAGACAGTATTTTATCCACCACATACCAGGGATCTTCAGTGCCCTCCATCTTACCTCCGATGCCCAGGCCCTGCCTCTGGCCAATGGTGTAATACATCAGGCCACTGTGTTCGCCAACAGGTTCACCTTCCGTAGTTTCGATGGCGCCCGGCTGCGCCGGGATATAGCGTTGCAAAAAGTCCCTGAATTTTCGCTCACCGATGAAACAGATACCGGTGCTGTCTTTTTTATCGTGAACGCTAAAGCCATGTCCTGCCGCGAGCTTTCTGACTTCGGATTTATCGAGATCACCGATCGGAAACAGGGCGTGCGAAATCTGGTATTGATTCAGGGCATAGAGGAAATAGGATTGATCCTTGTTTTGATCGACGCCTCTTAACAACAGGTTCCCACCGTCTGTGGGTCTCAAACGCACGTAGTGTCCCGTGGCAATCCTGGAGGCCCCAAGAACCTGTGCGTGGTCCAGGAAAGCCTTGAACTTTATCTCTTTATTACACATGATGTCGGGGTTGGGTGTGCGACCCGATCGATATTCCTGCAGAAAATATTCGAATACCCGGTCCCAGTATTCGCTGGAAAAATTAACCGTGTAGAGCGGGATTTCCAGTTGCTCGCATACCTGTTCGGCATCTGCAAGATCGACCGTCGCAGAACAATACTCTTCGGTATCGTCCTCTTCCCAGTTCTTCATAAACAGCCCTTCAACTTCGAAACCCTGTTGCTTGAGCAATAAAGCGGACACCGAAGAGTCGACCCCGCCAGACATACCAACAATGATTTTTTCGCCCTGTGACTCAATCATTTTTTCAATCGGATACTTCGAGGGATAATTTCTAGTCGGGGTTGTATTGAGCGCTAAACTTTTTCTTTTTGCGCCAGTTCTCGATGCGCTGAATATAAGGTGGTTCGCCATTGTCCCGGAACCACGAGTCTACCGCAAAATTCTGACCCGAGGTTATTTCTGAAATGACCGCTGTCCAGTGCGTGAACAACCAGACGATTCGCCGTTGCTTGGGTTCCACCCGGTGCCACTTGAGTAAATTTAGCTCTTCGAGGGCACTGAGGTACTGAAAGGTATTGGTCGACTCGTCTATACAGTCCTGTTGCTTAACCATGTCGTAACCCGGATAGTTACCCGCCTTATCGACCGAAGTTCCCGAAATCTGGCCGCTGAAATCCTCCATCATTGCAATCGCCCTGCGAATCGCCTGCTTCTCCTGCGCAGCGCTCGATTGGTCGGTATTAAAAAGTTGCCGAATCGATTCCCATTGCCAGGGTTGGTAGCGGATTTCACTGGTCGATTTGCAGCGAAAATCATAACACTGGATAAAATAGGGTTCGGCGTTAGCGGCCAGGCTAACGAAAAATGAAAGCGATAAGATTATTATTTTCATCGGTCAAAAGAGCACGCGGTTAATTGTATTTCTTCGAATGTCTCGTGCATAACAGCCTCAACCAGACTCCCATCAGGATTGATGGCGCCCGGCAGGCTGATTATACACCACTTTGAATTTTACATTTTCCTTAAGCGGTGGGAACCGGCTGTTACGCTCGAACATGGCCGCTACTGTGGTGCGTGGTTTCCAGGCTGCTCATCCATGTGGGTTGTTCTCCACCACAGCGCGATACCCTGAGCATTGAGCCTGATGTCATTCTCCAGCAATGGCATCAAATGGCCTGCACCCGGGTCACTGTCGGTCAGTCTCGATAGAATCATTTCCTTTAACGCGGATTCAAGTCGCAGAGTGGATTTAGCGTCGCGTGGCTCAATCCTCTCGCTCAACTCGATATAATCCGATATCCACAACCTGAAGTCTCCTGCATAACGCTCTGGGTTATCTATTGCTCCAAAATGGGTGAGATACATCCAGTGGGGCCTGTATTCCAGCAATCGATCGATCGATTTAAGCAGCGCGTCTGGATCGAACTGGGTTGGTGGGGTAGATGGAATCAGCCCACAGGCATATTGCTTTAATGCTGGGTAAGCGACGCCAAATGTGTCGCCGCTAAATATCCCGCGGCTCGTCTCATCGAATATACAAAAGTGGTGGCGTGCATGCCCCGGAGTATCTATAAACAACAGTTCCCTGGAGCCGAGCCGATATCGATCCAGGTCGTTGGCAATATCGATGCGCTTCTGTTCGATTGCTTCGATATCGCCATATAATTGGCGAAAGGCGGTCTCGCCATAAACTTCGATCGACCCCTCGATCAACCTGCCTGGATCGATCATATGTCGCGCGCCGCGAGGATGGATTATCAGCCGTGCCTGATCGAATTGCTGCATCATTTTGCTGGCCCCACCCGCATGATCGAGATGTATATGGGTTGGTATTACATACTTGACCTGACTGGGATGGATATTAAGCTGGTCGAGCGTGGCCATTACATTGTCGATGGAGTGCTGTGTACCGGTCTCGATAAA
>JBGMRM010000228.1:0-4271 GCA_048061415.1 Gammaproteobacteria bacterium
CTGCGCAAAGGGGTGGTTATCACTAATGTCTCTGTAGGCGGCATCGCCGCCTGCTCGACGGGTAACCCAGTCGGCTTCCTGTTGTACTCGGGTTGTTGCATTGGCGGGTGCGACGAAAACACCGACATGGGGTTTGCACACCAGGTCGAGTACATCGTCGCCCATGTAGAGCACCTGTTCGGGGCTCAATCCGGCGCCGCCGATCATCGCCTGCAGCGCATCCTGCTTGTAGAAATGCCCGCACTCGTAATAGTCGATCTTGAGTTCATCGACCCGGCGTTTGACCGCATCGGAAGTCCTGCCGGTGAGGATGCCGAAACGGACGCCCGCCTGTCTCGCCAGTGTGACGCCGAAGCCATCCTGCACATGGAATTGTTTGGTATCCGAGTCCTTGCCGGAGAGGATAATCGCGCCGTCGGTGAGTACGCCATCGACGTCCAGGACGATGAGCCTGATGCCCAGTAATCTCTGTTTGAGTTCAGCAGAGAGCTCGTCCACTGATTAGCTGATATCCCAGGACTGGACCATATCGTGAATTTGAACGGCTTTGGAAAGCAGGCCTTCCATTTCATCCAGCTTGTACATCGAAGCCGCGTCGCACAAACCTTCCATCGGATTCGGATGGGTTTCCACGAACAGGCCGTGGGCGCCCGCAGCCATGCCGGCACGGGACAGGGCAGGGATGAATTGCGGTTCTCCACCGCGCGGGTCTTTGGAACTAATGCCATAAATACGTACGATGTGGCCGGCGTCGAAAATTACCGGATAGCCCAGGCCGGACATGATGGGTATAGAGCGCATATCGGACACCAGCCGGTGGTAACCGAAAGAGGCGCCGCGCTCGCACAGCAAAATGTTTTTGTTGTTCACCGACTCGAGCTTGTCGATCGCCGAGGCCATGTCTTCGGGCGCCAGAAATTGACCTTTTTTGACATTGACGACCTTGCCGGTTTCCCCAGCGGCGACCAGCAATGAAGTTTGCTGGCACAGATAGGCTGGGATTTGAAGCACATCCAGCACCTCGGCCGCAACGGCGCAGTCGCTTTCGCGGTGCACATCGCTCAGCAGCGGGATATTGAACTCCTTGCCGATGGCCTGGTGCGCCTTGAGGCCCTCGTCGATGCCGAGTCCGCGGTGGTTGCTGGCTGCACCCCGGTTATCTTTTTCGTAAGAGGATTTGAATACGTAATTGAAGCCGAGCTTTTCAGAGAGTTTGACCATGTGCTCGGCGACGCGCTTACCCAGGTCGGCGCTTTCCAGCAGGCAGGGGCCGGCGATCAAACACAGCTTTTCGCCCTTGCCGACGCTGAAATTTTTGATCCTGACCTTGTTCATTGACCGTCCAGTAATTTAAGCTTCAAACAGGGCGGCAATGCTACGGGGAAAGGCCTGTTTAGTCAAAGGTTAAGCCGGTTGATGCGCTGTGCCTTTCAGCGCCTGCGTTCGAGCAATCCAGACTCCTGAATCACCTGCGCGCAGGCCGCTTCCTGGTGCGGCGCCATCAGGTGGGCGCCGGCACAGCCTTCGATTTCGTAAAAGCCCTGCAACAGCTCCGCGCAAATTTTGCGCCCCTCGGCTTTTTGCTCGTGTGCGCCCTCGAGGCGCTCGATGATTTCGTCCGGCACGTGCACACCGAACAGGTTGTCGTTCATCCAGCGTGCCGATTTTGCCGACGCGAGTGGGCCGATACCGATCAGGAAATAAGCCTTTTCGGTGATGCCTTCTTCCACCAGGCGGTGGCAATAACGCTCGACGATACCGAGGTCGAAGCAGTACTGGGTCTGAAAAAACTGCGCCCCGTTGCTGATCTTGGCCAGGATGCGTGCGGGCGACCAGTCGGCATCCGGGTCGGTCGGTACCTCGGCGCCTCCGAGAAATAGTGCGGGGACAGGGTCGATTTTCCGACCCGATGGATAGGTCCCCAGGTCGCGCATATCGCGCATCTGGCGCATCAGCGCGCCGCTGTCGATATCGAACACTTCGGCCGCATCGGGCTGGTCGCCCGCTGCCATTTTATCGCCGGTCAGGCACAGAAAATTATGGATTCCAAGCGCCGAAGCGCCGAGCACGTCCCCCTGTAACGCGAGCCGGTTGCGGTCGCGCGTGGTCAACTGCAACACCGCGTCTATGCCTTCTCGCACCAGGATCGCGGCGGTGGCGAGCGCTGACATGTGTACGCGCGCACTCGCGCCATCGGTTACATTGACCGCATCCGCGACACCTTTTAAGCAACTGACGCGATCGAGCACGACGTCAGTCGATGCTGCGTCGGGAGGCGAGGTTTCGGCCGTCATCGCGAACTGCTTCGCGCGTAATACCCGTTCCAGATTGCTGATGGGGTTAGGCGATTGGGTCATATTATGAGTCCTGGGAGCGAAGCTAATTAATTTAAACCGATTCCTTCAGAGAATCGGTCATCAAGTAGGCAAGCTCCAGCACCTGGCCGGCATTGAGCCGCAGGTCGCATCGGGTCAGGTAGCGGGTGCTGAGGTCGGAATCGGATATCTGGTCGGCGCCGCCGGTGCATTCGGTCACGTGTTCGCCGGTCATTTCCAGGTGTATGCCCCCCGGGTAACTGCCCTCGGCCTGGTGTACCGCAAAAAACTGGCGTAATTCGCGCAATATGTCGTCAAACTGACGCGTCTTATAGCCGTTGCTCGCCTTGACCGTATTACCGTGCATCGGGTCGCATGACCAGACCACGTTACGGCCTTCGTTTTGTACCACTCTAATCAATTCGGGAAGGATTTGCGCGATCCTGTCGGCGCCCATGCGGGTGATCAACGTGAGCCTGCCAGCCTCGTTGTCGGGGTTCAGCGCGTCGATCAGGCGGATGAGTTCGTCGCTGCTGATGGTTGGCCCAAGTTTGACCCCGACCGGGTTTTCGATGTGCTTGAAAAACTCGACGTGCGCATGGTCGAGCTGACGCGTGCGTTCGCCGATCCAGAGAAAATGCGCCGAGCAGTTGTAACGCCTGCCGGTAAAGGAATCGATGCGCGAGAGCGCTTCTTCATAGTTGAGCAACAGCGCCTCGTGCGAGGTGAAAAGCTGGGTTTCTCGAATCGACGGTGCGGTCTGCGAAGTGATGCCACAGACTTCCATGAAATTGAGCGCGTCTTCGATGCGATCCGACATATCCTGGTAACGCTCTCTGCTCGGACTTGCCTCGACGAAACTCATGTTCCAGCGATGCACCTGGTGCAAATCGGCCAGGCCACCCTGCGCGAAGGCGCGCAATAAATTCAATGTCGCTGCGCTCTGGTGATAGGCGTCGAGCATGCGGTGCGGGTCGGGAATACGCGCCTGTGCGTCTGCCTCTGCGCTATTGATGATATCGCCCCGGTAACTCGGCAGGGATACCCCGTCGATCACTTCAAAGTCTGCCGATCGTGGCTTGGCAAACTGGCCGGCGGTGCGGGCGATCTTGGTGACTGGGCGGCGACCGCCAAAGGTCAGCACCACGGCCATTTGTAATAAGACCTTGAAGGTGTCGCGAATGCTGTTCGCGTGAAAATCGGCAAATGATTCCGCGCAGTCGCCCCCCTGCAACAGCAGGCCACGGCCCACCGAAACCTCTGCCAGGTGCTGCTTTAAATCCCGGATTTCCTGCGCGAAGACCAACGGTGGATAGCCGCATAACTTTGCTTCAACCTGTTCGAGTCGCTGCAGGTCCGGATAAACCGGTTGCTGCTTAACCGGAAAATTTCTCCAGCTCGAGGGTTTGGACGCGCTTGTCATACTAGTTTGGTAGTCGATAGTGGATGAGAAAAAAGATCGTTGAAAATAATGACAATGGATAACAAAAGCAACTGAATTTCAACAATTCCGACAAATCGACCGCGTTTGGCGTGAAATTGCGGTTACACCCATGCATCAATTACCAAACAGTGATAAAATTCGGCCCAGCACGCGCGGAAATTAAACCTTACTATAAAATACCTCCGAGTAGAAAAAATCGTAAATCAAACCATTGTGAGAATACCCATGAAAAAAATTCTGATAGCCTCGACCATGCTGGCGATGGTGTCAGCAGCGGCAGTCGCCGAAGAAATCAAGGTTGGTATTATCCTGGGATTTACCGGCCCCATCGAGTCCCTGACTCCCGCCATGGCCGACGGCGCCGAACTGGCGCTGTCCGAAGCCTCGAAGTCGGGCAACCTGCTCGACGGCAGTACCATCGTGGTGGTTCGTGGCGATTCCACCTGCATCGACTCAGCGGCAGCTTCTGCTACCGCCGAACGCCTGATTACCGCAGACGGCGTTGTTGCGAT
>JBGMRM010000229.1:0-4258 GCA_048061415.1 Gammaproteobacteria bacterium
GTTCGAATCTGGAAAAGTCAATTGAAACCGGTGAAACTAGGCCTGATTGGTGTGGGTACGGTAGGCGCCAGCACCGCGTTGGTGCTTAAAAACAATGCGCAGGAAATAGCTCGGCGTGCAGGTCGGAGTATCGAAATCGTTCATGCGTCGCGTCTATCGGTTAGCAAGGGCATGCCTGAGGGAAACGAAGATATAAAGTTGTCTTCCGACCCGTTTTTAGTCGTGGATGACCCAGAGGTAGACATAGTCATCGAACTCATCGGGGGCTATGAGCCGGCGCGTGAGCTGGTGTTAAAGGCTATCGAAAATGGCAAGCAGGTCGTCACTGCCAACAAGGCTCTGATCGCAATACATGGCAATGAAATTTTTGCCGCGGCGCAGGCAAAAGGCGTCAACGTTGCATTCGAAGCCGCGGTCGCTGGTGGTATCCCCATCATTAAAGCCATCCGCGAAGGCCTCAGCGCGAATCATATCCAGTGGCTCGCCGGCATTATCAATGGCACTGGTAATTTCATTCTGAGCGAAATGCGTGACAAGGGTCGTGAGTTCGAAGACGTGCTGCGCGAAGCACAGGATCTCGGATATGCAGAAGCCGACCCCACTTTCGACGTGGAAGGTATCGATGCAGCGCACAAACTGTGCATACTCTCGTCACTGGCCTTTGGTATTCCGTTGCAATTCGAGGCGGTGTATACCGAAGGTATAGGTAATATTTCCACCGAAGACGTGGTTTACGCGGGGCAGCTGGGATACCGTATCAAACACCTGGGTATCGCGCGGCGCACCGAGAATGGCATAGAAATGCGCGTTCACCCAACCCTGATCCCGGAAAAACGGCTGATCGCCAACGTAGATGGCGTGATGAATGCCGTGCTGGTGATGGCCGATAAGCTCGGCCCTTCGCTCTATTACGGCGCCGGCGCCGGGGCGGACCCGACTGCATCGGCGGTCGTAGCCGATATTATCGACGTCGCGCGCACCATCACTACCGATGCCCAAAACCGCGTTCCACACCTGGCTTTCCAGGCCGATCAAATCGTCGATATTCCAGTATTGCCGGTGGCCGAGATTTCGACTGCATATTATTTACGCATGCGCGTGGATGACATCCCGGGCGTGATGGCCGACATTACCCGAATCATGGGCGAGAGCGATATTTCGATCGAAGCGATATTGCAAAAAGAGCCGGAATCGGGCGCACCGCAGGCAACCATAATTATGTTGACGCAGAAAATTCGGGAAGCGAAGATGGATCGGGCGATCGAAAAGATTCGCAAACTCGATACGGTGCACGGTGAAATCCATCGGATTCGGGTCGAAACCCTGGGAACCAGCTAAGCCAGGCTATCCATGGCCGAAACACCGAGCGAGCGGGGTCTTATGCGGTTAAACCATCAGGATTTAAGCGATGTCGAGGCTTTGTTGCGCCTGTGCGGCTTACCGTTTGAAGACTGTGCTGAACATATCGATGCATTTCTCGGGAGCCGCGATGGCGACACCCTGTGCGCTGTTGGAGGGATGGAATGTATCGGACCCATCGGGTTATTGCGTTCGATAGCGGTCCACCCGGATAGTCGTGGCCAGGGCCTCGCTGTAGACATTACCCGCGAGCTACTGGAGCGGGCGCGTGCATCGGGCGTGAGGGAAGTCTATCTACTGACCGAAACAGCCGAGCAGTATTTTAGCGATTTTGGATTTTGCACGGTCGACAGGGACCGGTTGCCACCCGAAATAAGGGCTACACGTCAATTCGAATCGCTCTGCCCTTCGAGTGCGCAGGCCATGCGCCTCGACCTGTGAGCCGGAAAATCCCGGGCCTTAGCCGGTGATATCGCTCAGGCCTTCCCGCCAGCCCGGGTTCGGCGAATTCATTGTCATCATAGCGATGATAATCTCCCTGGTCGCATTGGCTATCGATGCGATGTTACCCGCTTTGGCGGATATCGCCGCCGACCTCGGTGTCGAAAACATCAATGACAGTCAGTATGTCATTTCGACTTTATTTGTCGGCATGGCCTTTGGACAAATATTTTTTGGGCCCCTGTCCGACAGTATCGGGCGCAAACCGGCAATCATCGGCGGCTTTATCGTTTTTATCGCAGGTTGCCTGCTGTCGTTATTCGCCCGGGATTTCGACGATATGTTGATCGGTCGATTGCTGCAGGGACTGGGTGCGGCCGGACCGCGAATTGTTTCGGTTGCGCTGGTTCGCGACCGCTTCGAAGGGCGCGAAATGGCGCGCGTCATGTCGTTTGTAATGACCATATTTATCCTCGTGCCGATCGTGGCGCCGTCGGTGGGGCAGATGATATTGATCGTATCGGACTGGCGCGCGATCTTTGCCTTTTTCCTGCTACTGACTGCGATCAGCCTACCCTGGTTTAGTATCCGTCAGCCCGAAACCCTGGCGCGACAAAATCGTATTCAATTTTCGTTTAAACAAATGATGCTGGATTTGAAAATGATCTGTGCGATGCCGACAACGGTTGGTTATACCTTGACCATGGGGTTTATATTCGGTGCCTTTGTCGGCTATCTCAGTAGTTCGCAACAAATCTTTCAGGTGCAATATGCGCTGGGTAATCAATTCGCGCTGTATTTTGGTGTGCTGGCGGCGTCGGTCGGCCTCGCTTCGCTGGTGAACGCCCATCTGGTCAGGCGACTGGGTATGCGCCTGTTGTCGCGCATCTCGATGTCGATGGTTGCACTGCTATCGGTCCCCTTCTTTCTGGTGGCCCAGTATTACCAGGGGCACCCCCCATTGCCGATATTCATGGCTTACCTGCTGGTGGCGTTTTTCTTTATGGGTATATTGTTTGGAAATTTAAATGCACTGGCGATGGAACCGCTCGGTCATATTGCCGGGCTGGGGGCAGCCTTCGTCGGTTCGATCTCGACCTTCATCTCGGTCATTTTTGGCGTGTTGGTGGCGGCTGCCTACGACGGTACCGTGATACCCCTGGTAACGGGGTATGCACTGCTGAGTATCGTTTGCCTGATTACCATGCACTGGACCGAAAAAATCGCCAGCCGGGCTTAGGGTGAGTCATTAAATCTAACCCTGAAGAAAATCCAGAATCTCCGATTCGATCTCGCTTTTATCGACTACCGTATCGTGGCGGACTGGCTTATTAAAAAGGGTTCGTATGGTTTCTGGAATTGCGATTTTGGCGGTCTTGCTGATCGATTCCAGCGCTTCGAGGTCGGTCGCGCCGCTTTTGCCACTGATAGCCAGATTGATCACCCGCGAAAACTTGGTCCACTCGGCGGTAGAGGCGACAATACTGACCAGCGGTTTGTGATCCAGTGTATCCCAGGACTTGAAACAGGTGGCGGTATGCGGGTCGATCAGGTAGCCCTGGTCGAAAGTACTGCGAATATAGGCCTGCCCCTGTTCGTCGGAACAATAGTCGGCGGTAAAAATTTGTTGTATCCGGGTCAGTTCATCCTTTTTAAGCCGGTAACAGCGCTTCTCGTCGAGTTGCCGCATTAATTCCCGCGTGCGTTGCTGGCCGAACAGGTCAAATAGTATGCGTTCTACATTGGAGGATTTGAGAATATCCATCGCCGGCGAGGTCGTCGCTATCAGCGCCTTGTCCGATATGTCGTATACGCCGGTATCGATCCATTCGGTGAGCACATTGTTTGCGTTCGATGAAACGATAATACGCTCTACCGGCAGGCCCATTTTGCGGGCATAGTAAGCACCGAGGGCATTGCCAAAATTACCACTGGGGATATTCAGGTAAACCGGGTCGCCCAGTGCGATAGCCTGCTGCCGCACCAGCTCAAGGTATGCATGAACATGGTAAATAATCTGGAATATAATACGGCCGAAGTTCACCGAGTTGGCGGCAGACAGAGAAATACTCAAAGCCTCCAGTTGCCGATTAAATTCCGACGAAGACATCAGCGCCTTTAACGCGGCCTGGGCATCGTCAAAATTTCCCCTGATTCCGATTACTTTTAAGTTACTCGCGTCTTCGGTCACCATTTGTAGGCGTTGTACGTCCGAGGTGCCCCCGTCGGGATAAAGACAGACGACACGAATATTATCGCGCTTGCGGAAGGTTTCGAGCGCGGCGGGACCCGTGTCACCACTGGTCGCGGTCAGGATCAGGTATTGCCGGCCGCGTTGTTGGGCCAAAGATGACAGCAACAGGCCAAAGGGTTGCAGCGCCATGTCCTTAAACGCGCGTGTCGGGCCGTGATAGAGTTCGCTGACAAACAGGTCATCGCGCACCCTGACCAGTGGTAC
>JBGMRM010000230.1:0-4256 GCA_048061415.1 Gammaproteobacteria bacterium
CATACCGGTGCAATGGATTGTACGATTTTTGCAATCGACAACTCAGCTGCGATGATCGAAAAATGTGAGGCGCACCACGCGGGTGTGAGCAAAATTCGATGGGTACGCGAAGATTTGCAAAATATAGATATCCAGAATGCCTCGCTGGTAATATTGAATCTAACCTTGCAGTTTATTCATCCAGATAAGCGACCCGGGCTGATTGGTCAGATTTTTCAAGGCTTGAACGCAGGCGGGGTACTGCTTCTCACCGAAAAAATCGAACAGGAAAATGAGCTCGAAAGTCGACGTATGGTACAACTGCATCAGGCATTCAAAAAAACCCAGGGCTACAGCGACCTGGAGATCAGTCAAAAGCGTACAGCACTGGAAAATGTGCTGGTGAGCGACTCTGATTCGGTTCATCGTAGCCGACTCGAACAGGCTGGATTTAGCGAGGTATACCAGTGGTTCCGTTGCCTTAACTTCAGTTCTTATCTCGCGATCAAGTAGTGGACTATTCCAATCTGTTCGAACGGCTGCGAAATCTCGGCCTTAGCCAGTGGGTTGAGCGACTCGAACGGCAACAAAGGAGCTGGCTAATACACCATGGCGACTATGCCCGGTGGTCTGATGCCCTGTCCCGATTACCGCCGATAAACGATATCCAGGCACATCTCGATCGTCCGGCAGTGACTATCGATGGCGTTTGCGAAGACCGCGAAGCGTTACTTGCGGCACTAAAATCGCTGATGCCCTGGCGCAAGGGCCCCTATCGGTTCGCGGATATACTGGTCGATTCCGAGTGGCGTTCCGACTTCAAATGGGAACGACTCGGTGGGCATCTATCATCGCTCGCAAATCGGCGCGTACTCGATATCGGTTGCGGCAACGGATACCACTGCTGGCGCATGCTTTCGGAATCACCACAGCTCGTCATTGGTATCGAACCCTCGGTACTCTTTAACCTGCAGTTCCGGGCGTTTCAAAAGTATTTAAACAGGAGCGATATTTATCTTTTGCCGATTGGCGTAGAACAGATGCCGCCCGAGATGGGCTGCTTCGACACGGTATTTTCCATGGGGATTTTATACCATCGCAAGAGTCCTATCGATCACCTCCTGCAATTGAAAGGGCTGCTTGCCGGAGGCGGTGAACTGTGCCTGGAGACACTGGTAATCGATGGCGGACACGGAGATATTTTACTGCCGAAGGGTCGCTATGCGCGCATGAATAACGTCTGGTTTATACCCAGTGCGCCGGAACTGGCCAGTTGGCTGGAACGCTGTGGTTTTGGGAATATTAGAATCGTCGATATTTCTGCAACTAGCGTAGACGAACAGCGGGTTACCGAATGGATGCAATTCGAATCGCTCGCCGATTGTCTCGATAGTGAAAACGCTGATTTGACCGTAGAAGGTTTGCCCGCACCGAAAAGGGCTATTTTTCTAGCCAACAAAGCATAAACCTGGAAACCACCGCTGGGTGCTCATTTTTTTCGCCTGGCTCCGGTTTCCCGGTTGAAGCAGATTGTCTTCAAAATAGGATTCTGCTATTGTTTCCTTCCAACCTGTGACGGGCATTTCGAACAACGGTAAGCTTTCGAAGTGCGCTGAAATCATACCAAAATTTTTCAGGGGCTATGAGCCGATTCATATTTATTACTGGTGGTGTTGTATCATCACTGGGCAAAGGCATTGCATCTGCCTCCCTCGGGGCGATACTCCAGGCGCGGGGTCTCAGCGTCAACATGATCAAGCTGGACCCCTATATCAATGTAGACCCGGGTACCATGAGCCCATTCCAGCACGGCGAAGTTTATGTCACCGACGATGGGGCGGAGACCGACCTGGATTTGGGTCATTACGAGCGATTTGCCGGTATACGCTGTTCGCAACGTAGTAATTACACCACCGGGCAAATTTACGAAAACGTCATCGCCAAAGAACGCCACGGAGATTACCTCGGAGCCACGGTTCAGGTAATTCCGCACATCACCGACGAAATCAAAAACCTGGTGCTCAATAGCACCGATGGCGCGGATATCGTACTGGTCGAAATTGGCGGAACCGTGGGTGATATCGAATCCCTGCCTTTCCTGGAGGCAATCCGGCAACTTGGATTCGAACTGGGGCACGATAATGTGCTTTACATTCACCTGACACTGATTCCGTATTTACCTGCAGCCGGTGAAATAAAAACCAAGCCAACGCAACACTCGGTAAAGGAACTACGATCAATCGGAATTCAGCCTGATATATTACTGTGCCGCGCCGACAGGGATATCCCGGTCGAAGAACGCAGGAAAATAGCACTATTTACTAATGTCGCCGAAGAAGCCGTTATTTCGGCGGTCGATGTAGATCATATCTACAAAATTCCGCGGGAACTGCACGAACAGGGGCTGGATGAAATTATCGTCAAGCATTTCTCGTTGAAATTGCCACCGGCGGATTTGAGTGACTGGGATCAGGTTGTATCGGCGCTGGAGTCGCCTGATCAAACGGTGAATATCGGTTTCGTGGGTAAATATGTCGATCATACCGACGCTTATAAATCGCTCAACGAATCGCTCGACCATGCCGGCATCCATACTCGAACCCGGGTTAATATCGTCAAGATCGACTCCGATTCACTCGAGGCTGACGGTATAGACAGCCTGAAGGGGCTGGATGCGATCCTGGTGCCGGGCGGATTCGGCAGCCGCGGTATCGAGGGCAAGATAGCGGCGGCCCACTACGCGCGCATTCATCGGGTACCCTACCTGGGAATATGCCTGGGTATGCAGGTTGCGGTCATTGAATTTGCGCGAAATATTCTCGGTCTACCCAAGGCGCACAGTTCCGAATTCAATCCCAAAACCCCCGACCCGGTAATAGCATTGATTTCCGAATGGCTCAACCACGATGGTTCGGTCGAAAAACGCGACGAAAATGTCGATCTGGGCGGCACCATGCGGCTGGGGGCACAGGTATGCAAGCTGGTCCCGGGAACCTTAACCCACAGGGCCTACGGTGCGGAGGAAATCAACGAACGGCATCGTCATCGCTACGAGTTTAATAATAATTATCTCGATAAACTACAGGAGGCAGGTCTGGTTATTTCGGGGCTCTCTGTCGATAACGAACTGGTAGAAATGATCGAACTTTCTGACCACCCCTGGTTTATCGGGTGTCAGTTTCACCCTGAATTCACCTCTCGGCCTCGCGAGGGCCACCCTTTATTTAACAGCTTTATTAATGCGGCAATCGATTACAGTAAAACCAGGACTGAATCTGATTGAGTGTTTGCTGCAAGCCCCGGTAAATGTACCGGTCGGCACTCGTTAACCGCGTCGTATAAGGAGAAATTGGAGAAATCATGACGACGATTAGCAAGGTAATCGGAAGAGAAATCCTCGACTCCAGGGGTAACCCGACGGTCGAAGCCGAGGTGATTCTGTCGTCCGGCGTGACCGGAAGAGCCGCTGTCCCATCGGGTGCATCGACCGGTGAGCGTGAAGCGATAGAATTACGCGATAACGACAAAAACCGGTATCTAGGTAAGGGAGTCACCCGGGCGGTAAGCCATATTGAAAATGAAATAGCCAGCCTCGTGACCGGCCGCGACTGCGACGATCAGCAGGGACTCGATACTGCGATGATCGATCTGGATGGCACCGACAACAAGAGTAAGCTCGGCGCCAATGCATTGCTGGCGGTTTCGCTGGCTAATGCCCAGGCGGCGGCGGTAGAAGCACAAAAACCCCTTTATCAATATCTCGGGGGCGATGGCGCAAGAACTTTACCCGTACCGATGATGAATATTATTAATGGCGGCGCCCATGCCGACAACAGCGTGGATATGCAGGAATTCATGATATTGCCGGTGGGTGCGCCGAATTTTTCCGAGGCCCTTCGCTATGGCGTCGAGGTATTTCACGCGCTGAAATCAGTGTTAACTAAACAGGGTATGAATACAGCGGTAGGCGACGAGGGGGGATTCGCACCCGATTTGTCATCCAACGAAGAAGCCATCGAAGTGATACTCGAGGCCATAGGGCAGGCCGGTTTCAGCGCGGGCGACGACATTTGCCTCGGGCTCGATACCGCCAGTTCCGAATTCTACCGGGATAGACGTTATGTGCTGGCGTCTGAAGGTAAATCCTTCGATGCCGGTGGATTCGCCGATTATCTAGCGAGCTGGGTGAGTCAATATCCGATAATCAGTATCGAAGATGGGATGGACGAGAGTGACTGGGATGGGTGGGGCATATTGACCGAAAAACTGGGGGACAA
>JBGMRM010000231.1:0-4251 GCA_048061415.1 Gammaproteobacteria bacterium
GAATTTAAATGATCCCTGTTGAGTTTTTCGTACAGGTTGTTGAAGCGCAGGCTATTCATCTGCTCGGATTCGAGCCACAAATATTCATAAATTAACTTGCCGACGAACTTGTTCGCACTATCGAGGTAAACCTGGTTCTTATTCGCGCATCGGATTTGAAATCGTTTGTAGAGGGCGGTCGCGTTTAACTTCGCGCTATTGTCCCAGCAGCGAATAGTTGGGGATATAATCCCTGGCAGTGAGAGCTTGCGCAGTTCGATCGAAGGCCATTTACGTTCGAGTACCTGCTGGATATAGCCTTTTTCGTAGGTCAGTAACTGCTCGGTGACCTCGGCTTTCAAATCATGGTCGGCCGCGAATGCTTCGGTTTTTGAACGTTCGAGCAGATCGTTGAGGTATCTCGATGGAACGATGAAGCTAATATCATTCCGCGCGGTGGCAACATTGATACCGATCACTTCGCCACGCTCGTTGAAAGTCGGGCCGCCACTCATACCAGGATTGAGGCTGCCCGAAAACAAAATGCGGCTATCGTCGGTCTGGTTGAGGATACCGCCATTGGTACCCACCGCAATATTGAGGCCGAGATCGAGCGGATAGCCCATCGCAAAAATTGGCGCACCGCTGGGTGGTAGATCACTGGTGTTAGCGGCTTCGCCGAGGATTTGATCGCTTTCCAACAGGGCGAGGTCGTGTGCTATATCGAGTGCGCTCAACTTGAGTTCGCCTTCGCGGCCATCCTTGGCCAGGTAAGAGATATAGAAAAGATCCGACTCGAGGACGATCCGGCTGATGACATGGTAATTGGTCGCGACCTGTCGGCCATTACCGATGATAAAACCGGAACCGATATTGGACTTTTTACCGGTTTCTCGATTGAGTACACGGATCTGGAAAATGTTATCTTCGTACAACTGAAAGATTTCTTTTGATTCGAGCGCGCCTGCACTCTGGGATGATAACCCCAGCAGTACAATCAGCCAGATGCTGTATAGTAGTCTCATGAGTGGGCGTGAGGCTGCGGCTTACCTGACGCGCATGCCAGGCCTGGCGCCGTCGTCCGGGTTAAGAACGTAAATCTCGTCGTCACCCGAGCCAGCCGCCAGCACCATGCCTTCCGATACACCAAAGCGCATTTTTCTCGGCGCCAGGTTGGCGACCATAACCGTGAGCTTGCCTTCAAGTTGTTCGGGGGCATAGGCTGAGCTGATGCCGGCAAATACATTACGCGTTTCGGTACCGATATCCAGGGTTAGTTGTAACAGCTTGTCCGATTTATCCACGCGTTTTGCGCCAACGATACGCGCGATGCGCAGGTCAAGTTTGGCAAAGTCGTCGTAGGTGATCTCACTATCCACTGGTTCGATCGAGGGGTCTTTCGATTGCGCCTGAAGATTTTGCTCCTTGAGCAGGTCTTCCTTGCTGGCCTCGATCATGCGCTCGATAAACACTTTTTCGATACGTGTCATCAAAGGTTTGAAGCGATTGATCGGGTGGTCGAGCAAATTGTTTTCCAGGTCTGCCCAGGTTAATGCATCCACATTGAGAAATTTCTCGGCCTCGGCCGCGAGCCCAGGCAATACCGGTTTCAACAGAATCACCAGTTGCCGGAAGCAGTTGATACCGATTGTGCAAACTTCAAGCACTTCAGCGTGGCGCGCTTCGTTCTTGATCGCGACCCAGGGTTGCTTTTCATCGATGTACTGGTTCACTTTGTCTGCCAGCGCCATGATGTCGCGCATCGCGCGCGCAAACTCGCGGCCTTCGTAAGCCGCGGCGATGTCTTCCGATGCCGCTAAATATTGCTGGCTCAGGCTGTCGTCGCCGAGGCTGCTGGCCAGGCGACCCTCGAAGCGTTTATTGATAAAACCGGCGCAGCGGCTGGCGATATTGACCAGTTTGCCGACCAGGTCTGAATTCACCCGGGCGCTGAAGTCTTCGAGGTTCAGGTCGATATCGTCGATCCCCGGCCCGAGTTTGGCGGCGAAATAGTAGCGCAGGTACTCCGGTTTCAGGTGCTGGAGATAAGTGCGCGCCATGATGAAGGTACCGCGCGACTTGGACATCTTTTGGCCATCGACGGTTAAAAATCCGTGGCAGTAAACCGCGCTCGGTTTTCTGAAACCCGCGCCATGCAGCATCGCAGGCCAGAACAGGGTATGAAAGCGCGCGATATCCTTGCCAATAAAATGGTATAGCTCGGTTTCGCTATCGGCTTTCCAGTAATCGTCGAAATTGTGGTCGTTGCGGTCACACCAGTTTCTGAAACTCGCCATATAGCCGATTGGCGCATCGAGCCAGACATAAAAATACTTGCCCGGCGCGTCGGGAATTTCAAAGCCCCAATAGGGTGCATTGCGGGAGATATCCCAGTCTTTCAATCCCTCGTCCAGCCATTCATCCATTTTGTTGGCAATTTCTTTTTGAATATGCCCTGCCCGGGTCCAGGTCTTGAGCATGTCTTCATAATCGGCGAGCTTGAAAAAATACTGCTCGGAATCCTTTTCTATCGGAACCTCTCCGGTGACGACGGAAACCGGGTTTTTTAGCTCGGTGGGCGCATAGGTAGCGCCACAGACTTCGCAGTTATCGCCATATTGATCGTCCGCACCACAGTTCGGGCATTCGCCCTTGATGTAGCGGTCGGGCAGGAACATTTCTGCCTTCGGGTCATAAGCCTGGGATATGACCTCGGTGCGTATGTGCCCGGCAGCTTTAAGTTGCTGGTAAATGTACTCGGAGTATTCGCGATTTTCCTCCGAATGCGTACTGTAGTAATTGTCGAATTCGATCATGAAATCCGCAAAGTCGGTCTCGTGCTCGATTTTCATGCGTTTGATCAATACTTCGGGGGTAACCCCTTCGGCCTCGGCACGCAGCATGATGGGGGTACCGTGGGCGTCGTCTGCGCAGACATAAATACATTCGTGCCCGCGCAACTTTTGGAAGCGCGCCCAGATATCGGTCTGGATATACTCCAGCAAATGGCCAATATGAATCGGACCGTTCGCGTAGGGCAGGGCGCTGGTGACAACAATTTGACGAGATTTGGAGCGCATGTGGGAGGATTGTTTCACTAAAGTTGCGTAGTCTATGTGTTGCGCAGGGGGCTGTATAGGGCAGTAATTGAACAAACGCATAAAAACTAAGTGATATTTGTGTGGAGCCTCAGGTAAAATGCACGCCTCCCGGTCAAATCGATAAAAACATGTCAGTTAACAAAGCAGAAATAGAGCGCTTGCTCGGCGAAGTCAAAGACGAGAATATGGAAGCCGACCTGATGTCAGCAGGGTTGGTCAAGGACATCGCTATCGATGCCGAGCGTGTGAGCGTGACCCTGGTGCTGGGATATCCGGCTGCTGGCTACTTCGACGATCTGAAAAACCTGACTCGGGATAAACTCACAGGCCTCGATGGTATCGGAGAAGTCGAAGTCAAGGTATCGAGTCAGATTAAATCGCACGCGGTACAGCAAAATTTGAAGCCCTTGAAGGGGATCAAGAATATTATTGCAGTCGCTTCAGGAAAAGGCGGTGTTGGCAAGTCCACCACGGCGGTCAATCTGGCCCTGGCGCTGCAGGCCGAAGGCGCCTCGGTTAGTATCCTCGATGCCGATATCTATGGACCGAGTATCCCGCGCATGCTCGGTTGTACGGGTCAGCCCGATTCAATCGATGGTAAAAGCCTGGAACCGATGATCGGTCACGGTATCCAGTCGATGTCGATCGGCTACCTGGTCGAGGAAGATACGCCGATGATCTGGCGTGGCCCGATGGTAACCCAGGCGCTGGAACAGTTGCTCAACGATACAAACTGGAAGGATGTCGACTATATGGTAGTCGATCTGCCACCTGGAACGGGCGATACGCAGTTGACCCTGGCGCAAAAAATTCCAGTCAGTGGCGCGATAATCGTCACTACGCCGCAGGATATTGCCCTGCTCGACGCCCGCAAGGGATTGAAAATGTTTGAAAAGGTCGAAGTGCCGGTGCTCGGCGTGGTGGAAAACATGAGTATCCATATCTGCAGCCAGTGTGGGCACAGTGAACATATTTTCGGTGACGGGGGTGGTGTCCGCATGGCCAAGGAGCAGGGCGTCGATTTTCTCGGCGCATTACCGCTCGATATTAGCATCCGAGAACAGGCAGACAATGGCAACCCGACTGTGGCAGCGATGCCGGATAGTCAAGTCAGTGAGATTTATCGGTCGATCGCGCGAAAAACCGCCGCCAAACTCGCCACCAAGGCGAA
>JBGMRM010000232.1:0-4245 GCA_048061415.1 Gammaproteobacteria bacterium
TTTTGACTACGATACATTTCCATCACCCAGCCCACGATTTCTTCCGGATTGTCGAATTGCGTAGCCAGTTTTCGACCCAAGGCGATGGTTCGAAGATTGCGGTCTTCAGGAAAATCGAGTGCCTGCGCCAGATAGTCCTCCGACTCCGATATTCCTATCTGGTAGGATAATGCCGATCTGACCGTGTAACGGCGCAGGTCGTTGACGTCCTGTTTACTGGTGAGTTGAAAATCTGCGGTCATGATGCTGTCTTCGACCAGCTGGGTCGGTATATCGAGCGCCAGCAACCAGTGTGCACCATTGGGTTCGAGGGTTACCGTATATTCGGTGGTGTCGTCGAAAGATTGCGTGTTAAAGCGGTTAATCGTCGGGCGTCGCGACTGAAACCATCGATCCCCGTCAAACTGGGCCATGACCGGTCCGCGCCAGTAGAGCTTTCGTTGCGGGGGCACCGCACCCTTGAAATCGACGCGAAAAGCGACTTCGTTGCTGCGGATCAAATTACTGATCTTACCGGGTGACATGGTATCGCTCAGGCCGGTCACCCCGCCCCGTTGCTCGCTGGTTAAACCCCATAGCGGGCCAGGCACGCGCGGCACCAGAATAAACAGGACCAGCATCAGCGGTATCGACATCAGTATCAGGCGTGAAGCGATTTTCACGCGGGTGCGGATAGGTACGCTGTCGTCACGTTGATTAAGCGTGATCAGCGTGGTTGTGATCACGACCAGGGTCACGAGCATCAAAATGGCGGTCAATATAGTTTGTGAAAACAAAAAGTGGGTCGCGATCAGGAAGTAGCACAGGAAAATCAGGATCAGCATGTCCCGATGATTGCGGCTTTCGAGAAATTTTAACGATGTCATTACGGTCAATAACGCGAGCCCCGCATCGCGTCCAACAATTGTCCAGTATTCGGCAAATACGCTGATACCGCCGATCAGCACCATCGGCACCAGCAACCAGTTGGGAATCGCCCTGACCCGACCCAGGTTTTGCAGGCTGCGCCAGCTCAGCGCAACGATCACAAACCCGCTCACCCACAGGGGTAGATTGCGGAAATGCGGCGCAATCGAAAACAGGAAGGCAAAACACACCGCAAAGACACTCGCGCGACCCGCTATTTCGCGTGGAATCTCGCTGATCGGTAAATTTTGATTAAGCGTTGAATTCATCCGGGTCAAAATCCTGATTATAATCGCTCTGCTGAAAGGTCGCGATCGCGTGCAAACAATTGAGTTTGTGCGCGGTACCACTAGATTGCTCGATTGTGTTTCCCGGTAGCTTCAGGCCGTATTTCTGATTTTCGTTTTCAGCCAGTACGATGAGCGCAGTCATATGCGAAAGCTTCGATTCGAGCGACCCATTCTGAATCTGATACCAGTCGATCCACAAAGATGGCCGGGCGTGACCCTGAAAAGTTTTTGTCAGCAGCCCCTTGCCCTGTGCATAGGCTTTCCAGGAGATGTGGCGTAGCGATTCACCTACCCGATGATCGCGTAATCCAGCGAAGTCGTCACCCTCTATGGTACTGGTCGAGGTTTTACCATCGTGCTGCTCAACAAAAGTGTCCTGTAGCGAAACCCCCGAAAGCGGCTTCGGGTAGATTAATATGGACGTATCGAATTTTAGCCAGCCCCAGGCGTGAAATAATCCGGTAGGATAGCGCGTAAAAACGGTCAGGCCTTTGAGCTTGAACTGGCCACGCCGGCGAGTCGGAATCTTCAACAGCGCCTGCGCCTTGCCCTGTGGCTCGATGCCAATGTAGGCTGGAGGCTGACCGGCGTATTGCGCCCCAACGGCATATCGGAAGTTATTGTGTTGATTTTCGAACCTGAGCAGTAACTCGCAGGTTTCGCCGTTGAATACCGGTCGTGGCGACTGCAGGTCGACTTCGAGATCGAGCAGGTTTTTGTGGGTTTGCCACAGGCTGATGATTCCCAGCGCGGTTAGCATAAAGGTCAGCACAAATGCCATGCTGTTCTGATAGTTGATTGCCGCCAGAAACAGGATAAATAACATTGCCCCGAATAGATAACCGAAGCGTGTCGGCAGGATGTACAGGCGGCGATTGTGCAGCAGTATCCGCTCCCGGCTCGGTGGACTTCGACTGGCAACCCAGGCGTCGATTCGCGCGCGCATGGTTTTTGGCATTGCCAGAGGGAATAGAGTCATTTTGTCCGCCTGTCGTGTGTAGGGAAGCAGGCTCAGGGAATCGGTACGGCGTCCAGCAGGCTTTCTATCAGTGCTTCTGAGGATTTGCTGTGTTGATCGGTCGGCGTGAGCCGGTGTACCGCCACGGATGCAAACACACTCTTCACGTCGCCCGGCTCGATATAGTCTCGACCGTTCATCAATGCCCAGGCCTTGCTCGCGCGAATAACCGCGAGTCCGGCGCGTGGTGAAATGCCATAAACAAAGAGTCCGGGATTGCGGGTCGCATGAATCAGGCTGTGCACATAGTGTAATAATGGTTCGGAACAATGAACAGCTTCCGCCGCCTGCTGAATTTCGAGGAATCGCTCGATCCCGAACGAGGCGGATATCTGCGGCAATTTGTCACGTGGGTTGCCGGCTGATAATAATGCCAGCTCGGCTTCGGCATCTGGATATCCGAGTTCGATTTTCATCATGAACCTGTCAAGCTGCGATTCGGGTAATGGAAAGGTACCGGATTGGTCGAGCGGATTTTGCGTACCGATCACGAAGAAAGGCTCGTCCAGGGGCCGTGTCGTGCCTTCCACGGTAATTTGCCTTTCTTCCATCGCTTCGAGCAGGGCGCTTTGCGTTTTAGGCGTCGCCCGGTTGATTTCGTCGGCGAGCACGAAATGGGAGAAAATCGGGCCTGGATGAAAAGTGAAAACCTGTTGCTTTGGATCAAATATGGAAACGCCAAGGATATCGGCGGGTAACAGGTCGCTGGTAAACTGGATACGGCTAAAATCCAGGCCGAATACGCGCGCGATGGTTTGCGACAGGGTGGTCTTACCGACCCCGGGCAAATCCTCGATCAAACAGTGGCCACGCGCGAGCAAACAACAGATCGCCAGGCGCACCTGGCGGGGCTTGCCGAGAATAATAGTCTCGATTGCCGATATGGCCTGATCGATATCGGCCTGAAATTGAACGAGTGAGCTGTCGGTATTGTCTAGCATGAACCAGGATTACAAAATAGAAGGCATCGTCTAAGTGTAGCCGAATTAGCTTAAATGCACTTTAAAAAATGCGAGGTAGCCTCACTATCGGGGCGTAAGCATCGGTATTTTTTTACAGGGCCTTGCGCGACAGGGACGTCGCGTGAGAGCGCCCAGGGAGGGCTTGCAGCGTTCCTGTAAAAATATACCGGTGGTTACGCTCTTTCCGGAGCTAAATTATCCGCGCTTGCTGATCTCGACGTAGTCGCGCTTTGCTACGCCCATATAAAGCTGGCGGGGTCGGCCGATGCGTTGCTCCTGGTCGGTCATCATTTCAGCCCATTGAGAAATCCATCCCACGGTACGCGCCATGGTAAATACCACGGTAAACATGTTGAGCGGTATCTGTAGCGCCCTGAGGATGATACCGGAGTAAAAATCGACATTCGGATACAGGTTACGCTCGACAAAATATTCGTCTTCCAGCGCGATACGCTCCAGTTCCTTCGCGATTTCGAACATGGGCTGATTGAGCGTATCGAGTTCCTGCAACAGATTGTTACAGGCCTGGCGGATGATGGTCGCCCTGGGGTCGTGATTTTTATAGATCCGGTGTCCGAAGCCCATCAGACGGTAACTGTCATTCTTGTTTTTAGCGCGATCGATGTATTTTGGAAGCTCGCTCGGATCCTTGATCTCTTCCAGCATCCTGATTACAGCTTCATTGGCGCCACCGTGCGCAGGCCCCCACAAAGAGGCAATGCCGGCGGCGATACAGGCGAAAGGATTGGCGCCTGAACTGCTGGAAAGCCTGACCGTGGAGGTACTCGCGTTTTGCTCATGATCGGCATGCAATATAAAAATCAACTCCATCGCGCGTGCGGCTACCCGGCTGACCGGGTAATCCTCGGTCGGGTAACTGAACATCATATGGAGGAAATTTTCGATATAACCCAGATCATTACGGGGGTAAGCGGGTGGATGCCCATTTGCATGACGGTAGCTTAAAGCGGCGATAGTAGGCATTTTGGCGAGCAGACGATGCGCGGACAACTCACGATGTTCCGGGTTAGTTATATCGAGCGAGTCGTGATAAAAGGCTGAAAGCGCG
>JBGMRM010000233.1:0-4239 GCA_048061415.1 Gammaproteobacteria bacterium
GTGTGGCTTCGTCGGTAGTGATCGGTGGCGCGAGGCAAACTACTTCGCTGCGCATGCGCGTGAAAAGGCCGTGGCTGAGCATTGCTTTGTTCATCTTCGTCCCCACGCCCCACTCGGCCGGGTATAGCGCTTTGGTCGATTTATTTTCCACCAGTTCGACGCCGCACATCAGGCCCTTGCCGCGTACTTCGCCTACCTGCGGATGGCCATCGAGTTCGGCGTGCAATTTTTCCAGCAGATACGCGCCCTTGCTGGCAGCCTGGCCCGGGAAATCCTCTCTTTCGACGATGTCCAGTGCCGCAAGTCCGACCGCGCAGGTGGTCGGATGGCCACTGTAGGTATAGGCGTGCATCCAGGGCTTGTCGCTGGCCTTGATGACCTCGGCAATTTCATCACTCATGCCGATTCCGCCTAGCGGTAGATAGCCCGAGGTGATCCCCTTGGCAAATTGAATCAGGTCGGGCTGAATTCCATAGTGATCGAGTGCGAACAGCTTTCCGGTGCGACCGAACGCAGTGATGACTTCGTCGACTACCAGCAACACATCATACTGATCGCAAATCTCTCGTATGCGTTTGAAATAATCGTCCTGCGGCACGATAACACCGCCGGCGCCCTGCACTGGTTCGGCAATAAACATCGCCACGGTTTCCGGCCCTTGTTTTAAAATTTCCTGTTCCAGTTCGTTGGCTGCGGCGATGCCCTGCGACGACCCGTCCTGCGGCATCGGGTAGCGGTAAGGGTCGGGCGAGGGAATGTGGCTAAAACCCGGAATTCTCGGCTCGAACATAGGCCAGTAACTGGCAATGCCGGTGGCGCACATAGCGGCAAAAGTCGTGCCATGATAACCCCATATCCGGCTGATCACTTTCGTTTTTTCCGGTTTTCCGCTGGCTTTCCAGTACCAGCGCGCCAGCTTGATATTGCTATCGGTCGCCTCGCCACCACCGGAGGTGAAATAAAAGTTATTAATCTGTGGATAGCAAATTGCCGACAGGCGTTCGGCGAGTTCGATCGCGGGTGGGTTAGAACTTCCAGCGTAACTCGAACAAAAAGCCATTTCGCGCATTTGCGCAGCAGCGGTATCGGCCAGCTCCTGGCGCCCGTGTCCTGCATTCACGTTCCAAAGGCACGAAAGACCATCGATAAACCGATTTCCATCGGCATCGATAAGATAAGATCCCTGAGCGCTTACCCAGACCCTGCCCGCGGCGTGCCCCGCAGTATGGTGCAGGGGGTGAATCATGTGTCCCTGGTCTTTTTCAAGCAGGGCAGTGTTGGTAAGCGGCGCATTCATTATTGTATTCTCAGGTGGCAAAAAGTGGATTAACTATCGGCCTGGCCGAATCCTGGCGCTGACATCAAAGCGCGTATTATAGGGATTCTGTAGATGGAAGGAACAGGATTCAGGATCGATGAACCTTAGCTACCGGGCTGGTTAACGCCAGCTAGCACACAGCCCTGATTCGAGCCGACATAGCACCCGTTATTCGCTATTCAGCTCGACGATGTATTCCTGACGAGCGTACCCATGTATTGTATCCTTTGCCCGAATCTTGACCGCTTTCATGCCCTGTGGAATTTTGACTCCCGATAGCGAGCGGGTAAAGGGTTGTTCGTCGACATGCGGGTGGATTAACACCCGGGATTTTATTAGTTTGCCGTCAAGCGTCACCACGTCCCACTGGTTGGCATAGTGTTCCCAGCCCTCGTCCGCGTGTTGCAGCGTCACCGAAAACATACAGTCTTTGGTACAGCTCACCTCGACATCGACTATGGTGACTTCACCAGAATAGGCTCGGTTAATCACCGTAACAGGAATTGCCAGGACCACCAGGATCGATATTAAATACTTCATCGCATATTACTCAAGTTAATCGCTGGCCCTGCCACAGTTCCAGCATAGTTCGAAGGCCGCATCATTTTTTTCCTGGCAACCCTGGCAATACCATTCCTGACCGCCTGAACTGTATACGATACGGTGCAGAATTGCCTCTGCTTCCTCAAACTTACTATCGGAAATCCACAATTCGGGCCAGGTTTCGAAAGTCGCCAGGTCCCCGGCGCCACCGGATGCGTACTCGTTGATCACCTGGCTTTCAATTCCCGAAGTCTGCAGGACATTTTTCAGGTTGTAGATAATCATACGATTTTCGTGGGTATATAGTTTTTTCATGGGCAAACGCAATCGCTTTATATTCCCCTTGATTCGCGAATAGTCTCGTAGGCACCTTTAACCTGCTGTGTCTTCTCGGTCGCATCCCTGAGCATTTCATCCGGCAAACCCTTGGCTACCAGTTTATCGGGATGGTGTTGCGACATCAGTCGACGATAGGCCTTCTTGAGTTCGACGTCGTTAGTCGAGCGGTCGACACCGAGTAGCGCGTAGGCATCCTCGACCGAGGTCTGTGCCGTTCTCGCCTGTCGATAGCCACCGCCAAATCCAGCCTTGAGCATTTCTTCCATGCGCCTGAGGTGCGCTGGAGGAAAGCCGAGCCGCTGACAAATATGGTTGAGCACCTTCCTTTCAGCGGGATGCATGACGCCATCGGCATAGGCGGCCTGCAACTGAATCTCCAGGAACATCTGGATCAACGTCGTGCGACGTCGAGATTCCTGCTTGAATTGATCGAGTACTTCGTCGATCGGGAAATCGCTGGATTTCCCTTCGTTGAACAGTTTTTTGGCCGATTCCCGCATTTCTGCGTTCAGGCCCAGGTGGCTCATTACCGTTTGGGCCAGTTTAATTTCATCCCGGGTTACCTTGCCGTCCGCCTTGGCTATGTATCCCATGACCGAAAAAGTAGCGGTAAAAAAGGCTGCCTGAACCCGACCCTGATCGACGCCCTGCCAGTTCGAATCGCCCAGGCCTTTCATGCCTCGATCAAAATTGTGACCAAAGGCGATACCCATGAGCGCACCCAATGGTCCGCCGATCATAAAGCCAAACGCGCCGCCGAGCGCCTTACCCCACCATGCCATCGTTTGCCTCGTCTATCCGGAGTTAGCCTGCCGCACTATTGCGGACTGATCTTTGGTCGCTTCAACATTCCTGCACTGCTGCCTGAGATCCTGTGCTTGAATACAGCATACCCCGCTACCACCATACTCGAACTCAAGCCAGGTCATCGGCAGCATGGAATATTTCTCCATCATCGCTGCCTGAGAATTGCCGACCTCGATAAATAGCACCCCCTGGTCGCTCAAATAATCGCCGGCGCGCACCAGTATGCGATCGACCAGTGCGAGACCATCGCGGCCAGCCGCCAGGCCAACAGCAGGCTCAAAGCGAAATTCGTCGCTAAGTGCCGCCATATCCTCGGCATCGACATAGGGAGGGTTACTGACGATAACATCGAACTGCCGCGCAGGAATCTGCTCGAACAGGTCCGACTCATACAGCGTTAAGCGATCCTCCAAATCGTGATTTCGACAGTTGATACGCGCCACTTCCAGCGCGTCCAGAGAAATATCCGAGGCACACACCTGCGCGTCGGTAAACGCATACTGGCAGGCGATCGCGATACAGGCGCTTCCGGTACACAGGTCCAGAATTTGCCTAACCTGGGAGCTATCGATCCAGGGTTCGAACTGGTTTGAAACTAATTCGGCAATAGGCGAGCGTGGCACCAGAACCCGCTCATCGACATAAAACTTGAGTCCACAAAACCAGGATTCATGCGTGATGTAGGCCACAGGTTGCCTCGACCGGGCGCGTAATTCCAGAATTTCCGTAGCACGCTCCCGCTCTTCGTCCGTCAGGGCGCAATCGAAATATTCTTCTGGCCAGTCGGAAGGTAAATCTAGCGCGTACAGGGTCAGGTACCTCGCTTCGTCGATCGCGCTAACAAAGCCGTGGCCAAAGCTCAGGTTCCGCCGATTGAATTCACTACTCCCCCAGCGGATGAAATCACGAATTGTCCTGAGTGCCCTTAGCGCGTCTATCTTGGCCACGTTGAGTTTCGAACCAGTTAAAATATAATCTGAAGGATTCTACACTATTATTGTAATACCGGCGCGGCCAGGATTGTGGGCAAAAGTGAGACATTTTCCCATATAGAAATTTTTGCAAGTATCGAAAAAAATGGCATGATGAGCATGCAGTCAGTCGATTGTTGTTTCGATTAGTGTAAACAGGTGACCTACGCTGAAGATAAACCCGTTAGCGGTTTTGTCATCAGGGAAGCAGGTGGCAGCCACGCTTATTTTTTGACCATGGGTCCAATATGATCGTACCAG
>JBGMRM010000234.1:0-4233 GCA_048061415.1 Gammaproteobacteria bacterium
TTGCTAGTTTTTTGACGAGGATCAGGGTCAGGTCTATCTTTTAGACTGCAAAGTCTAAAAGATAGACCTGACCCCAGTAAGTGACTTGACTCCGGTAAGTGACTCTGTCTCTTCCGTCTCTCCGGTGGTCGTCAATCGAGATACATCAGGACCTAATATAGGCAAACCGAGTATCTCGTCCAGTGGTTGGGGCTTGCCGACGCCATAACCCTGCGCATAGTTGACACCAATCTCCCGCAACATTCCCTTGATTTCGTCATTCTCAACAAACTCGGCGATGGTTTCCATGCCCATCACCTGGCCGATATCATTGATCGATTTAACCATCGCATGATCGATCGGGTCATCCACCATATCCCGCACAAACATGCCATCGATCTTCAGGTAGTCCACCGGCAGACTCTTCAAATAGCCAAACGACGACAGGCCGCTGCCAAAATCGTCTAATGCAAATCGGCAGCCCAGGTCTCTTAAAATAGAAATAAATGCCGATGCCGCCGCCAAATTTGAAATGGCAACCGTTTCGGTCACTTCAAAGCAAATCTTATTGGGCGCAATTTCGCAGGATTCCATGTTTGCAATGATAAATTCCAGGAAAGCGCCATTGCTCAGTGACTGCCCGGAAAGATTAATCGAGATTAAATCGATTTGAGCGACAAAATCAGGGTTATCGGTCAGCAGCGCGAACGTATTCTTTACCACCCAGTGGTCCAGTAGCCCAATTAAATCGTAACGTTCGGCAGCAGGTAAAAAGGCGCCTGGCGGTATGATTTCCCCATTCTCATCGATCATCCTGAGCAACAGTTCAAAATGTCTGGCGCCACTGGCATCGAGCGGTACGATAGGCTGTGCATAGAGCGTGAATCGATCGTCTTCCAAAGCGCGGTTAATACGGGCGACCCACTGCATTTCTCCCTGCCTTTGCGCCATCTCCGAATCACCTGAATGGTACATGTGAATACGGTTACGGCCTAAATCCTTTGCCATGTAACAGGCTGCATCGGCCTGCCTGAGTAATTCGGTGAGCGTGGGCGTCAACTCGTTGATGGCGACCAGGCCAATGCTTGCGCTAATCCTGAACAAATGCCCTTCCCAGGGGAAATGAAAATCGCTCACCGCCGATGCGAGTGTCTCCGCTACGCGTCGCGCCTGGTCCAGCGAACAGTGTTCCATCAGGACACCAAACTCATCGCCACCGAGCCGGGCCAGGGTATCGCGTTGTCTCACGGTGCTCTGTAATACCTCGCCGAGCTGGCGCAGCAGTTCGTCCCCTGCGGTATGGCCACAGGTATCATTGATCACCTTGAACTGATCCAGATCCATGAAGCACAAAGCATGGTCATCCTGCCCCTGCTGGAAAGTTGAAATCAGCCTCTCCGCCCGGCGTTCGAATTCACGCCGATTGATCAGCCCGGTCAAAACGTCATGGCTGGCCTGGAAACTAATTTGCTCCTTGAGTTCTATTTCCTGGGTGACATCATCAAGAATTGATATGTAGTGGGTAATCACTCCATGCTTATCCCGGATTCCCGAAATCGAATTGCTCGCCCAGTAAAAACTGCCATTCTTCTTGCGATTATACAGCTCGCCCTTCCATTCCCCATCGGTCGCGATAGACTCGAACAGATCGTCATAGCGCGCACCCAGTGTATGCTCCGATTGAAGGAACTGCGGAGTCTCCCCGATAGCCTCTTCGCTGGAATACCCGGAGATTTCCGTAAACTTTGGATTGACGTATTCAATCCTGTGCTCAATGTCGGTAATGATGACAGCTGAAGAACTGTACTCTACCGCGCGCGAGAGTTTATTCAGTTTTTCCTCAGTCTGCTTACGCTCGGTAATATCGATAGTGAGCCCCCGGATACCCACCAATTTCCCGTTACGGAAAATTCTCGAAGCGTAGGCAATGGCGGGAAATTTGGATCCATCCTTTCTCAGGCAGACGTATTCCTGGCTATCGAATTGCTTCCCTCGCAATATACGAGCATAATTCTCCTGTACTCTCTTCCTTTCTTCCGGCATAAATAATTCGTCAACTCTGACCCCTTTTTCCAGGTCTTCCTGGGTATAACCGAATAGCTTGAAACCACTGCGATTGGAGTAGGTGAAGAATCCTTTTAAATTAGCTTCCCAGACGGGTTGTGGTATTAAATTCGCCAGCTCCCTGAAACGCTCCTCGCTTTCGCGCAGCAGCTCCTTCGCGCGTACGTGCTCTGCGATTTCTTTTTCCAGTTCCGCGGTTCGCTCTTCGACCCGCTTTTCCAGATCATCGTTGAATTCTGTCAATTCGTCCCTGGCGCTCCCCAGTCTCTGAGTCATGCCAATGAATGCATTTTCGAATACTTCAATTTCGGTTTTCCCACCGGTTATATCCATTTCACGATGCTCATCCAGGTTTGAGAAATCCAGACCCTGCGTGAGGGCCGTGAGCCTCGACAGGGGTATATCGAGCGTTCTTCGGCTGACAGTAACAACGATCACCCACAGGATCGCCATCATGAAAAGGACCGCTATCCCTTCGATGAAAACGCGGGACTTGATTATCTGGACAATGGCGTCCCTGCTGGTATAAATTTCAGCGTACGCCAGCCTTTCGGTACCGACCTGATCGCGATAAACAATTGGGAATTTCCGCCCGTAAAGCCCCGAAGAGATCCCCTCGCCTGCATCTTCGCTGAGTACCGAGCCGGCAGAAGCAAGTGCCTGCTTTGCGCCACGGTCCAGAATTTTAACCCCGACGACATGATCGCTTTGCTGAATGCTGTTGGCGAGCTTATTGAGCTTCGCTATATCCATCGCCCCCAGGGCTTCAGCCAGGGAGCTAATGTAGGTATTCTCGTAGCCGCCCAATTCGTGAATCAACATGCTTTTAGCGTCGACGTATTCTTTCACCACCACTAGACCGACTACAACTCCAGCAACCAGGATGTAACCCAGGAATATTTTTCTCAATAGCCTGGATGCTAATTTTTGTTTTGCCGGAAGCACGATAATTATTAAGCGGGCGGGAATTTAGTAGCCAGCGGGAGCCAACTAAAGCGGGTCTGCCGTTTGGTCAAGCGGGCAGAATTGAAAAAAAATGGCGCGGATTTTCCCAGGAATTTACGCATAAGCAACACTCATCCCTTTCCCTGCATCGAACGCCCTGCTACTTCGTATAATTTAAAATCGAATCTCAGCGGGCAGCTAGCAGTTACTCAGCTTTAAGTAGTATTTAGTTCGGCAGTTACATGACAGCAAATAAAGTATGGCACAAGAGAAATTTTTTGCTGAAGACTTTCCAAAAAAAGAAAAAGGGGTCGGACTTCCTTATGGGGTCAAATCTTGACTTAATATATTATAATCCCTCTCGTATTGCTCACTTTCCTTCATTAATCGATTCAATCGACCGATGGTCTTCGATACTGTCGCATAATGACCAACCTCAAATTCCTTCGCTATCTCGGTGAGTTTGGCGCTGCCCACATCCTGGCACAATTTCATTGCAATCCATCGAGGTATATTCCTGTTCCCCCTCCCGCGTTTCGCTTGTTTGATTGCTGGTTCTATTTCCTGATAATAGCTTGCTACCGCTTTAATTATTCGTGGTAGGGGAACTGGATGTTTTAGGCCTTTTTTGTCAATTTCCCTGTCGAGTGATATCGCCCTTTTTTGCGCTTCCTCCCTGAACTGTCTATCACCGAGTACCGATGGGGTGTGTTTTAACCGGTAAAACTCAGACGTTTTTCGATCCATACTTTGATTGACATAGGTCTTATATGCCCTGTAGCGATGTTGACTACCCATTTCCCCATAGACCGTATCCCGATTTAACCAGCGAGGCGCCTGATCCAGACCTATGTAGGCAGGGTAGCTGGACCACCGGTAATTTTCTAATACTTCTACCAATGGCTTTTTCATTTCAACTGGGTTCCTGTGTATGTAGCGACTCACTTGCAACAAGTATTGACTCGCATCAATCACGATAGCCTTGTATCGCCCTCGAAATAAGGGCCCATCGGTTTTCTTCAGGCGATTGTGGCGTTGCGTATAGAGTCCGTCGATGTGCCGCATGATGCGACTCAGGTTGCCCTGCGGCGTTTTAATTAACAGGTAATAATGGTTACCCATCAGGCAATAAGCATGGATTTCCATGCCGAATCGGATATATGCCTCGTCAAGACCTTTCAAAAACACTTCGTAAAACTTTGCAGTGTGAAATACTATTTGTCGCTCGCGCCCCCGGTTCATGAC
>JBGMRM010000235.1:0-1288 GCA_048061415.1 Gammaproteobacteria bacterium
AAGAGGTAGGGCTTGAATTTACTGAAGCCGGGGTAAAACGCATCGCTGATGTTGCATGGCAGGTGAATGAACAAACCGAGAATATTGGCGCCCGCAGATTACATACCGTTATGGAGCGATTGCTCGAAGTTATTTCATTTGAGGCGGGCGACCAGTCTGGCCGGGAAGTTGTGATCGATGAAGGTTATGTTGATCAGTACCTGAAGGATCTGGTAGAGGATCAGGACTTATCGCGATACATCCTTTAGCGGGCCGCTGTTAATTCGGTTTTTTACGCGGGGCAGGAAATTTGCGCACAGGATCGCAGTGCCCGTATTATAAGCGCAGAGGTAGATGAGGACCTGGATACGGGAACTTCGAAAATTGTTAGCACTCTAATGCGGTGAGTGCTAAAATACGATCCAATTCCTGATCAGGGGGTATTATTCTGATGAAACGACATTTACCGATTGCCATCAATATTTCGGCAAACGAAAATCTGGCTTCCTACATGCAGGCGGTTAACGCTGCGCCGATATTATCGGCAGAACGGGAGCGAGAACTTGCCCTCCGGTACCACAATGAAGACGATCTTGATGCGGCGCGGGAACTGGTTATGGCACACCTTCGTTACGTGGTGAAAGTAGCCCGTGGATTTATGGGATACGGCTTGCCGCTGACCGATTTGATTCAGGAAGGTAGTATAGGTCTGATGAAAGCGGTCAGACGCTACGACCCGAATCGCGATGTCCGCCTGGTGTCATTCGCTGTGCATTGGATCAGGGCAGAAATCTATGACTATGTACTGCGCAACTGGCGTATGGTCAAAGTGGCCACCACCAAGGCGCAACGTAAACTATTCTTCAATCTGCGCAAATCTCGTGCCCGGCTTGGCTGGATGAGAGACGATGAAGTCAATCAACTGGCTGAGAAACTGAATGTCGAAGCGGATACCGTGCGCCAGATGGAGTCGCGTCTAAGCGGCGGTGATATCGCATTTGATGCCCAGGCCGACCAGGATGATGACGAAGCATTTCTGGCGCCGGCGCAGCACCTTGGAGACAGTCGCTACGATCCAGCGGTTGTGGTCGGCAATTCGGAACAGGAAAGCGAATCCCGGCAGCAATTGATAGCGGCTTTATCTCAGCTCGATAATCGAAGTCGGGATATTGTCTCACGGCGCTGGCTGGGTGACGACAAGCCGACATTACATGATCTTGCTGATGAATACGGGGTCTCGGCAGAAAGAATTCGCCAGATCGAAAAGCGCGCCATGGAAAAAATGAAAACCGTAATCACCGCGTAGAGG